>CALVSV010000120.1 GCA_944359595.1 uncultured Bacilli bacterium | reverse complement strand
ATACACACTCACTATATCCTAAATATATTACTGCACTATCATTTTTAACTATATCTAATACTTCATCTATACTAGCATATTTAAATCTATTATTTATTGGCACACTAGTATACTCCTCACTAAATCGTTTTTCATCATCTACATCTTTATTACTAACTACAACTATTATAATAGCAACTATAACAATTATTAACATCAATATAATTAACATACTTTTTTTATTAAACTTCATATACATCACCTACATCAAAAATACATACTATTTCATTGCATTAATTATAACATAATTTTAATAAATTATAAATTAAAAAGATACATTTTAAGTTAATTCTTAATTGTATCTTTTCCACCCATATAAGGTTGTAAAACTTTTGGTATTTTAATACTACCATCTTTTTGATAATTACATTCTAATAAAGCTATAAGTGTTCTAGGGCTTGCTATAACGGTATTATTTAAAGTCGCAACAAATTTATTCCCTTCACAAGTCTTCATTCTAATTCCAAGTCTTCTTGCTTGTGCATCACCTAATGTAGAACATGATCCAACTTCATAATATTTTTTTTGTCTAGGACTCCATGCTTCAACATCACAAGATTTAACTTTTAAATCAGCCAAATCTCCACTACAACATTCTAATGTTCTAACTGGTATATTTAAACTTCTAAAAAATTCTACTGATATTTGCCACATTTTATTATACCATTTCATAGAATCTTCTAATTTACATATTACTATCATTTCTTGCTTTTCAAATTGATGTACCCTATATAATCCTCTTTCTTCTATACCATGTGCTCCTACTTCTTTTCTAAAACATGGAGAATATGATGTTAATAGTAATGGTAATTTATCTTCATTCAATATTTGATTTTTAAATTTACCTATCATACTATGTTCAGATGTACCAATCAAATATAAATCTTCACCTTCTATTTTATACATCATGTCTTCCATTTCAGCAAAAGACATAACACCATTTACAACATCACTTCTAATCATAAACGGTGGAATACAATAAGTAAACCCCTTATCTATCATGAAATCCCTTGCATATGCAATAGTTGCTTCATGAAGCCTTGCAATATCTCCCATTAAGTAATAAAAACCATTACCACTTGTTCTTCCTGCACTCTCTTTATCTAAACCATTTAAACTTTCACAAATATCTGCATGATATGGAATTTCATAATCTGGTACAAATGGGTCTCCAAATTTTTCTATTTCAACATTTTTGCTGTCGTCTTCACCAATAGGAACAGAATCATCGATAATATTCGGAATAACCAACATTCTTTCTTTTAATTTCTCATTCAAAGTTTCTTCTTCTTTTTCAATATCTACTAATTTTTCATTTATTCTTACTACTTCTTCTTTTATTTGATTAGCCATTTCTATATTTTTTTCTCGCATTAATTTTCCTATTTCACTACTTTTATCATTTCTTTTTTTTCTTAGTTCATCACCTTCATGTTTTAAAGCACGAATATCTTTATCTAAACTAATAACTTCATCAACATATGGTAATTTATAGTCTTGGAATTTCTTTTTAATATTTTCACATACTTTTTCTTTATTTTCTCTAATAAATTTAATATCTAGCATGACTATTCCTCCTTTAATAATCTTATTATATATTACAAAAAAAATAATGTAAAGCTTATTTACATTATTTTAATTTTGTTATAGCGTCAATCAAATTAATTTTATTATTAACAACATTATTAACGTTTTCTATTATATAATCACTATTTTCATATTGGGTTCTAATACTAGTAATAACACTTAATATCAAAGTAATGCCAAATATAGATGTTGCAAAAACAGCTAAAGTAGTTACAATTCCTTTACTATTATTCATATATTACCCCACATTCTTAAGAGAATATAAATTTATAACATCATCATTATAATTTATATTTACTTTATAGTATCCATCTTTTTCTTCGCAAGATAAACTATTAAATTTTATATTTTTATTTTTATATTCATTACCATCATATTTTAATATACCATCATCAATTGTTATTTCTTTCTCATCAATTATAACACTTCCCGCATCACATGATACATCACCAATATTACTATATAAATCTTCACCAATATTATTAGATACCAAATTAATAGTATTATTAATATTATTACTACTATATATATTAGTTACTTTTTTACTAAGTAATATAGTAACATTTAATATATTTACAATAACAATAAATACAAAAGATAAGCTTACAACAAGTTCAAATAAAGCATATCCATTTTTATTTCTCATGAGGAAACTACCTCCCATAATTTAATTTGCGCATATTCATTATCTTTAAATTTAGCTACTATTCTATACTTATATCTATATTTATTAGTAATATATTTTATATATTTATCAAAATTATTATCACCAGTACTAAGTTCACTCTCGTTTGTTAAATCACCATCAATATATTCAGAGTATATAAAATATATTCTTTCTACATTCATATCATCCAACATATCTATATATATATTATTATATTTAGTATTATTATTAAAATTAAGATTTTTAATTGATGTAATAGTTCTAGGATTTAACATAACATCACCATATATAATATCATTGATATTTCCATATGAATAAATATAAGCACGTATATTATTTAATTTGTATGTATTTTCTACCAAATCATATTTATTTCTAGCATTATAATTAGATATTAATTGTGAAACATAAGTATACATCACTGTAAACATAACTATAACTGTTGAAGTAACTATTACACTTTCAAGAATAGCTATTCCCCTATTATTCACTAGTACCACCAGTAAATTCAAGAACAAACGGATTGTCGTAAGTGCCTGCTCCAGATTTAATTCTTGTATCGCTTGCTAAGTTAATTACAGGTCTAACCCCAATATTTTCAACAGTTATTTCAAGTGGTCTATAATCATACGCTGAAGCTTCTACTTGTTTATATCTTTGTGCTTTTCCATTACTTTTTGTATCTATAGTTTCATAGTAATTTTCCATAGCAGTTCTTGTTTCTACTCTATAGTATCTATTATCATATTCTGCGCTACGAATATCTTTTGTGTTTACTATAGGATAATATTGTCCATCAATCAACTCATATTCTATAGATGTATCTAACTCATGATATGAATATGGCGGATCATGATAATATAAATCTTCGTTTGTAATTTTGTAGTACGTACCCGTTTTTATTGTATTTCCATCATATCTATATGCATATAAATCATAATCGTTTAAATTATAATATTTGTTTCCACTTAAAGTTTTAACATAAATACCATTTTTATCTGGTACATACTCTCCATCTTTTAATGAATATCTTAATCCGTTATATATTTCTTTATAACTACTTCCTACTTTTACAAATTCTATTTCTCCAATTGTTAATTTATAATAATAACGTCCAGTATAATAATATATTGCCTCATCTTTAGGTATATATTTACCATTGGTTCTTACATGAGTAATTGAATCAAAATCGTCAGGTTTAACAAAATACCTATCTTTTAATTGGTATGCTTCTTTTACATTTTTATAAAATGGCCATTTTGTATTTGGCCAATATCGAACATAATCTCCGTTATCATCTTCTTCATAAAGTGTTCTTTTTACGTTTTTATCAACCACATAGTCCGGCAAATAATTTCCCGTTACAGATATTAAATTTTTATTGGAAAGTTTTGAATTATTTACATAATAATAATTGTGTGATGCTTCAAGTTTATTAGTAATTATGAAGCCTGGACCAGTAATATCAGTATATTCCCAATCACTTGTATTACAATAATTACTTTTACTCGCACCTTGTGCATCACATATAGAAACATAAGTACTATTGTTAAATGAATTAGTTATCCATTTTTCCCCATTTGATAGAAAACTATTTATTGAGAACTCATCGAATCCAGCTTGTTCTATATCATGTTTTGATAATAAATTGTTAGTTACTACTGTATTATTATTTGAAGCATTACATTTATAATTAGTATTATTAGTAGGAAATTCAGAGCAAAAATATCTTTTACCATCAGAACTAACATTTGATACTAATTTGCTTTTATCAGATATTTCTTCATCTATCCAATTTTCTAAAAAAGTACTTACTGTATAATTACTTATAGTTGTATTTAGTGTATCTGTATATCCACCAAGACTACCAGTATGATTAGATGTAATAGGTAATTCATGTATAATATTATACATTTGAATATTATTTATATATTCATTTCTATAATCATCATTTGGATTTTCATCTTCATATTTAAATACATGTGTACCATACTCACTTACTCTTATACCATTACTATCAGTTTTAGTATTATCCTCATTCATATTTATTGTATCATATAAAACAAGTCTTACTGTTTCATCGCCATTCACTCTTGTGATAATCCATTTATGTCCTGCAAATTCAACTATATTATTTATATAACCCCTACTACCATAAAAATAATATGTTGTGCCAAAATCATCTTGATCCATAAACATTCCAGATCTTTCAATAGTTTTCGGAGATTGGATATATAATGGATTACCTTTTGCCATAAGTTGTCTAACAATTGTAGGAACATCTAATAATATATTTTCATAATCCCCACTTTCAGACATATTTATAACGCTATCATCATCGATATTAGCTAATAAATCATTAGTAGGAGCTATACAACTACTATTTTCTACGTATTTATAGTTTACCTTTCCACCTTCTAATTTTATTTCTACTCCACCCTTAAATTTTTCACTAGTTTTAGGATTTATTGGAATATCTTCTAAATACTGTTTATCTTCTAAAGTATCTAAAGTAATTTGATAACACACATTATTAACAACCTTATCTTCTTGATATCCCATATCTGAAAAATAAGTTTTAGATAAAGCAACAAAGCTATCTATATAACCATTATATTCACTATTCTTACTCCTATTTATTAATGATATTGTAGAAGGTACAGCTATTGCCGTAATAGCTAATATAATAGCAATAGTTACAACTAATTCAATTAATGTAAAACCATTCTTTTTCATATGTCTTCCTCCAATAAAAAAACTTTATTTGAAACAAATATATTTTCAAATAAAGTTTTAAATTTAATCAACTTTAGAAATTGTTTCAAATGTTTGTTGAAACATTGATATCTTCTTATTAAATTCTATTATCCTTCTATTTAAATCACTATCTCTATCATCAAGTTCTTTTTCATATTTTCTTAATTCAATTTCTTTTTTCTTATTTGATTGATTTAAACTTTTTTGTCTTTCTTCTTTTGCAGATATTTCTTTTTCTAATTTAGTTAATATTCTTTCTCTAGCTTCTAAATCTCTATTTTTTCTATTTAGTTCTTTTTCATATTCGGCAAGTTCTGAAACTTTCTTCATAAATTCAAGCCCAATATTTTGTATAATATTATCATTATTTTGTTTTGTTTCTTCTTCTTTAACATTTTGATAATATGATGCTTTATTTAAAATCGAATCAACATTAGGAACTTCTTCTTTAGTTTCTTCTTCCTCTTCTTCATATTTAGGAACATCAAAATTAAACTCATCTTTTTCTATAGTTCTTTCTTCTTTAGCAATAGGTTCTATAGGCTTAACTTTTTCAGTCTTTACTGGTTCTACCTTTTTATCTTCAATCTTTTCTTCTGGGTTTAATTTAGGCATTTCAAAACTTGGTATATCCATAGGAATTGGTTTTTCGCTAACTTTTGGAGTTTCTATTTTTGGCTCTGGTATTATGACACTTTCTTCTTTAACCGGTGCTTCATTAGAAACTTCTTCAGGTATTTCTATTTTAGTTGGAGCTTGTTTTGGTATTTCGAATGATGGTATGTTCATATCAGGGATACTAACTTCAACTGGTTTTGCTTCTACTTTTTGTTCTTGAACTGGAGAAGGTTGTTGTACTTTAGGTTGAGAACTAACTGCAAATTTATTATAACAATTAGTAATTCCTGATTTATAGTTAGGACCTATTTTTGCAGCCTTTGTTTCTGATAAATTAACAGAAATAGGTTCTTTCATTTGTTTTTTTATTTCCATAGTTGGAATTAATTTTATTTTACCTCCATTAGTACCATCAGCATCATCAGTTTTTGCCATATATTTCATTACATCTTTTACTTTAGTCCATTCTTCTGTATTACTTATTGATACAAACGAATATAAACCGCCAACTTCAACCATTCTTGATGAATAAATTTTTACAAGTCCTTGCGCGTCTTCTTCATTAAATGTATATATTGAATATTTATCTCCACTATCATTAATTTGAAACATAGCTATAACATTAGCTTCTAATTCTTTAGCTCCTTCGTTAATTATACGAATAGTATTTTGATTCATCTAATATCACCTTTACCCTTTAAGTATACTATAATTCTATCATAAAAACCGTAGTTTTCCAATACTTAATTAAAAAAAATGTTAAAATTTGTTGAATCGTATATACTATTCACTGTAAATTCACATTTTATTATAAAAACTATAATATGCTTTATAAAGCATATATATATCATACTTTGATATTATTTCAAATGGTGAATGCATAGAAAGCATAGGAATACCTACATCTATAACATCAATATTATAATTAGTAATAAACATAGCAATAGTGCCACCGCCTCCAATATCAATTTTACCAAGTTCACCTGTTTGCCATACAACATTATTTTCATCAAATAATTTTATTATTTCATTTAAATATTCTGCATTGGCATCACTAGTTCCACTTTTACCACGGCTACCTGTAAATTTTGATATTGCAACACCATATCCTAGCCTATTTACATTTTTTTCATCATCTACACTTTTATAATTTGGATCATAACCGTTTGTAACATCAGCAGATATGCACCTACTCAATTTTAATGTTGTATTTATATCTGATAAATTACATACCCCATTACATTTACTTATAATATCTATAAGTGCACTATAAAAGAAATTACTAGTCATTCCTGTATTTCCATTAGACCCAATCTCTTCTTTATCAACAAACAAAGAAATACACGTTTTACTAGGTTTATCTATATCTAATATTGATTTTAAACTGGCGTATGAACATGATCTATCGTCTTGACCATATCCGCCTATTAATATTTTGTCAAATCCCACATCACGAGCTTTAAAAGCAGGAACAAATTCTATTTCTGCACTAATAAAACTTTTTTCAGTAATACCATATTTTTCATACAAAACATTTAATATCTTTTTCTTAACATTACTATCATCAATAGATGATCCACCTACCAATATATTTAAATTTTCTCCATCTATTCCATCTTTTAATTTTTTATCCATTTGTTCTTTAGATAAATGAGGTAATAAATCAGTTATACAAAATACTTCATCCTCATTATTTTCACCAATACATATTTCTTTTTTTTCATTATTTTTATCATATATAACTCCGTGCATAGCTAAAGGTATAGTTGTCCATTGATATTTTTTAATACCACCATAATAATGTGTTTTAAATAGCGCTAAATCAACATCTTCATACAATGGTTTTTGTTTTAAATCAAGTCTTGGTGAATCTATATGAGAAGCAATTAAATTAATACCACGACAAATATCTTCATTTCCCACAACACATAACAAAACATTTTTATTCTTATTTACAATATATATTTTATCGTTTGGTTTTAATTTATTTACTTCATCAATATTTATAAACCCATTTTTTCGAGCCACATCTATAATACTTTTAACACATTCTCTTTCAGTCTTATTATCTAAAAATTTTTTATATTCATCTCCAAAATCATATACATCTTTATTTTCTTTTTCATTCAATATATTACTAATGTGTTTATTTTTATATTCTAATTGTTCCATAATAAATCTCACCTTTCATATATAATATTATCAAATAATAATATATTATTCAAAAAAAATATATAAAAATTTTTATATATTTTTTAAATATTCAACTGTATCTAAGAAATTATTAACTTGATATATATTTATTTTATAATCATTATTATTTTTTTCTTTTAAAGCCTCTTTATAATTATCTCCACTAGGTACTAAAAATATGTCACATTCATCTTCAACAGCACCCATAAGTTTATATTTTACTCCACCAATTTCACCTATTTGTCCATCTATTGATATAGTGCCAGTACCACATATTTTTTTATCTTTACTTAAATCAAGATCCAATAGTTTATCATATATAGCTAAACTCATCATAAACCCACCAGACGGTCCTGTTTCATTACCCTTAAATTCTATATTAATATCATCATTTATCTTATATTCATAATTAGTTGTAACACCTACACCAACTAATCTTTCATCTTCAATTTCTATAATTTTTGCATACCTTTTCTTATCTTTTTTATTCTTATCTACAACATCAATATTTACAGTATCACCTACTTTAATATTATTGATAACATTTTTAAAATCCTCTAATGATTTAGGACTAATGCCATTTATACTTTTTATTTCATCACCAACTTTTAAATTAGTATCCGCTTCTTCATAAATATGTGTAATATATAGTTTTTCTTTTGTGATATCTATATTTTTAGAGGCTTTAGTAAATGCATTTATTATAGCATTAGATTTAGATTCTTCTAATAATATATCATTTATTATATTTTCTTCTTCTTTGTTATAATCTTCATTAACAATTTTTTCTCTATCTATACTAGGAATAATGAATGATAACCCTAGTGAGAAAACATTTGCTCTCATTTGTTCTACATAACACATATAAAAGTTTTGCTTACTTTTTTTATTATCTATTGTAATTCTATTTGCGACATCAATAGTGCCACCACCACTATATATATAATATGGAACAGGTATAGAAAGAATAGCAAATAAAACAATAATAGTAATTAAAAATTTATAATTTTCTTTTATATATTTTTTTATAGCTTCATATAATTTAGTAATCATTATAATTATCTCCTTCTATACTATTATAGCAAATTTTTAGGTGAATATATGAAAAAATTAATAAATTCTTTAATAATTTTAGTAGTAGTAATATTTTTAATGATAGAAGTTATACTAAATTCTAGTAGTGTTATTGACAGTGCTAGATTTGCATTTACAATATGGAAAGATAATATATTTCCATCACTTTTCCCGTTTTTTGTTGTAGCAAACCTTCTAATAAATTATGGCTTTGTAGAATTTATAGGTGAGGTACTCAAACCAATTATGAATAAATTATTTAAAATTAAAGGTGAAGCATCATTTGTATTTATTTTAAGTATGTTATCTGGTTTTCCATCTAACGCTAAATACACATATGAATTATATAATAATAAAATAATAAATGATAAAGAAGCAACAAAATTATTAACATTTACACATTTTCCTAATCCTTTATTCGTAATAGGTACTGTTTCTTTAGTATTTTTAGGTAATAAGTTTTATGCACTTATTATACTTAGTTCAATATATATAGCTAATATAATAATAGGTATAATATTTAGAAATTATTATCCATCAAACGATAATAGTAAAATTAATTTAAAAAACGCAATAAAAAATATGAATAAAAGATATTCTAGTAATTCTACCTTTGGTATAATCTTAACTAAAACTTTAGTAGATAGTATTAACATGTTATTAATGATTTTAGGAACTATATCTTTATTCTTAATATTAAATAAATTAATAGTAAATATATTTTCTTTAAATGATTATTTTAGAGCGCTAACTTCATCCGTTTTAGAAATGACAGGAGGACTTAAATATACATCTATGTTAAATATAGATGATGAGGTAAAAGTAGTATTTACAACTATGATACTAGCCTTTGGAGGATTGTCTATTCATACACAAGTATATAGTATTATATGTGAAACTAAAATAAAATTTAGTGCATATTTTTTATCAAGATTTTTACATGTAATTATAAGTTCATTAATATCTATAATATTAGTTTTTATATTTAGAATATAGTATTGTTTTTTTCTTGTGTTTATTATATAATTAAATATAGGATAAAAGGGCGTGGTCATGTGGAACAAAAAAAACAAAATGGGCAAAATTTAAAAACATTTGATTTTGTTGGATCTACAATTGTTGATATAGTTAACAACATATTATATGATGCAGCGTCTTTAGGTGCATCAGATATCCACTTTGATCCGTGGGAAAATAACTTAAAAATAAGAATAAGGGTTGATGGTGTTTTAAAAGATTACGCCCTTGTTGCTAATGAGAATAAAAGAAATTTAATAACTAGAGTTAAAATAATGTCTGGTATGAATATAACAGAGTCAAGATTGCCACAAGATGGCGCTATTAGAATATTGATTAAAGATTTAGATCTTGATATGCGTGTTGCTTCACTTCCTACTAATAAGGGGGAAAAAATAGTTGTTCGTATTCTTGATTATAGTAGAAGTTCACAAGGTATTGAACAATTGGATTTTTCGAGTGTAAATCTT
>CALVSV010000119.1 GCA_944359595.1 uncultured Bacilli bacterium | reverse complement strand
GCAGAATAAAAAGTCTATTTTCATTATCAAATATTGTTGCAGTACTCTCAGTAATTCCAATAGGATTATTGTTTATGCAAAATTCGAGTGATAAAGGATTTATTTTAGCAAAGAAAATGCAAGAAGGGGATTTATATATAGCATTACTTATGTATGTTATATATCTAATATTAGAATTTGGAATTTATGCTATTATTATAACAAAAGAAAACAGGAAAAAGGTTATTAGTTATTTTGCAATTTTTGCAATATTACCACTTTTCTATTTAGGTGGTGGATTAGATTTAGGAAATAGAGCTACTATACCAATTTTAGTATTATTATATCTTGAAATAATAAGTTTTGTTGATACAGCAATAAACAATAAATGGTATATAAGACTTGCAATACTTGGTGTTATTCTATGTTTATCTTCAGTTACTAATTTTAATGAGTTTTATAGAAGTATTGTAAGGACATATGAAAATAAAATTAATAATTATTCTAATTATAGTGATGGCTATGAAACTTTTGCAGAGTTTGAAAACAAAGAATGTAGAATATTTATTAAAAACTTTGTAGCACCATATAATAAAGATAACTTTTTTTACAAAAGAATATTAAAATAATATAACGTTTTGTTGTATAAGTGGGGTAATAATATGAAAAAAATAACTTTTCTAATGTTACATTTAAATTATGGTGGAATAGAAAAACAAGTCACTACTCTTGCTAATAATTTAATAGATGAATATGATATTGAGATAATTTCGTTATACGATATACTAGGAAAATCTTTTTATGAGCTAGATAAAAGAATTAAAGTTAGATATATTTTTCCATATGGACCAAATAAAAAAGAATTAAAGGAAGCTATTAAAAAAGTAAAAATTATAGATTTCTTAAAGGAATTAAAAAAATCTATAAAAATGATTTATACAAAATATTTTGGTATAAGAAAAATAACTAAAGATTTACAAACTGATATATTAATATCAACAAGAATAGAATTCGCAAAGCAAATAAAAAGAAATGATATTATAACTGTATCTCAAGAACACTCATATATAAACACTAAAAGATATGCCTCAAAAGTAAGGCATTCGTTTAAAAATATAAGGTATTTAGTGGTAATGACAAAAAAGGCTGCTAAAGTATATGAGGAATGGCTTCAAAGTAAAGCAAAAAGACCTAAAATTATAGTAATACCTAATATGATAAATAAGACAGATGAGATATCAAGTTTAAATAGTAAACAGATAGTATCAGCAGGAAGACTTGAAGATGTTAAAGATTTTCCATCTCTTATAAAAGTATTTGAAAGGGTTCATAAAAAACATAATGATTGGAAATTAAAAATAATAGGAGATGGCAGTAAAAAAGAGGAATTAAAGAAACTTATATCTGATTTAAAATTAGAGGATGCTGTATTATTAAAAGGAAGATTAGATGAAAAGGAAATTATAGATGAGTTTTGTGATAGCTCAATATTTGTACTTACCTCTAAGAGTGAAAGTTTTTCATTAGTTATTGCTGAGGCTATGTCATGTGCGTTACCTTGTGTTAGTTTTGATATAGATGTTGGGCCAAGAGAAATAATAACTGATGATGAAGATGGCTTTTTAATTGCTGAAAGAAGCGTAATAAAAATGGAGGAGAAGATTAACCTACTTATTGAAAGTACTGTAAGAAGACACGAAATGGGAGAAAATGCCAGAAAGAATGTTGCTAGATTCTATCCAGATAGTATAAAACAAATGTGGCTTTCACTTTTAAAGTAGTATTGACATATATATATTGAATAGTATATAATACACTTAGAACAAATAGTTCTAAGTGTTTTTTTAGGAGGTAAAAATGAAAAAAGTTTTAGTAACAGGTGGTGCTGGATATATTGGCTCACATACATGTGTTGAATTATTAAATAGCGGAAGAGATATAGTTGTAATAGATAACTTTTATAATAGTAAACCCAAGGCTATAGAGGCTATAAAAAAAATAACAGGAAAAGATTTTAAATTTTATGAAATGGATTATCTTGATAGAGAAAAATTAGAAAAAGTATTTGAAGAAAATGAAATTGATTCAGTAATAAACTTTGCAGGTTACAAAGCTGTTGGAGAATCAGTAAAAAAACCAATTGAGTACTATATAAATAATGTTTCAGGTGCATTAGTTTTACTTGATACAATGAGAAAATATGGTGTAAAGAAATTTGTATTTAGTTCGTCAGCAACTGTATATGGAGATCCAGAAATTATACCAATAACAGAAGAATGTAAAACAGGTGGTACAACAAATCCATATGGTACAACTAAATTATTTATAGAGCAAATATTAAAAGATATATATAATGCAGATAATAGCTTAGATATTTGTATATTAAGATATTTTAACCCAATAGGAGCACACGAAAGTGGACTTATTGGAGAAGAACCACAAGGAATTCCAAATAATTTAATGCCATATATTACAAGAGTGGCTGCTGGTACTTTAAACGAATTATCTGTTTTTGGAAATGATTACGATACGCCAGATGGTACAGGTGTAAGAGATTATATACATGTAGTTGATTTAGCTATTGGACATATAAAAGCATTAGATAAACTTGATAAAGAAGAAAAGGGATTATACATATATAATCTTGGTACTGGAACAGGATATAGTGTTTTAGATATGGTTAAAGCATTTGAAAAAGCAAATAATGTTAAGGTACCATACAAAATAGCACCACGTAGACCAGGTGATATTGCAAAATGTTATGCAGATCCAACTAAAGCAAAAAACGAGCTTGGATTTGTAGCACATAAAAATTTAGAAGATATGTGTAAAGATAGTTGGAATTTCCAAAAAAATTGTAATTTGTAGTATAGGTTTATATTATTAAATTTTTGAGGTTATTATGATAGATTTTACTAATTGTGAAGTTAATAAATTTAAATACTATGCTGGTAAAAATGGTGGTAAAGTTTGTATTAAGTATAACAATGAAGATTATATGTTAAAATTTCCAAAGTTTAATGAAGATATTAATAATTTAGGATATTTAAATAATTGTGTATCTGAGTATGTTGCATGTAATATAATAAAAACATTGGGACTTAAAGTGCAAGATACTTTACTTGGGTTATATGATTTAAATGGT
>CALVSV010000118.1 GCA_944359595.1 uncultured Bacilli bacterium | reverse complement strand
CTTAATATAATAAATATATTTTTCTTTATCAAACTTAATATTAATATTATTTATATTGTTATATAGTTCTTTTTTTATACCAATAATAGTATTATATGTATATTTAACATAATTTCCTACTAAATATACTTTATATATTTTATCACTAAATTTATTAATATATTTACCTAATAATTCATGATAATATTTTGAATATTTACCCAATTCTAAAATATCTCCTATTATTAAAATAATTCTTTTATCTTTATAATTATTTATAGTGTAATTAATACCATTTATAAATGATTCATAATTAGAATTATAACAATCACAAATAATATTATTTATTATTTCCATTCTCATTTTAGGAACTTTATGCTTTAATATATATTTTTTAATATTTATATCAGATATTTCAAATCTTTTAGCCATTAAATAAGCTATAATAACATTATTAGGATTAACATTATTATTAACTTTAATTTTAATTTTATTATAAAACAAATAATAATAATGTTTTTTATATATTATATAATCATAATTATATTTATATAATTTAATATTATTATCATAATCTATATTATTTAAATAATAATTATTACTATTAACGTATAGTACTTTTTCATCCATACCATCTAATATTTCCATCTTAGCTTTAATAATATTTTTAATACTACCAAGTAACCCAATGTGCGCACTTCCAATATTAGTTATTATAGAAATATTAGGTTTAACTATTTTAGATAATTTACTTATTTCGTTTTTATGGTTCATACCAAGTTCTATAACTAAAATATCATGTTTATTTAAATTCAACATGGTTTTACATACACCAATAATATTATTTAAATTATCTTTTGTTTTTAATACATTATAATCATTTTTTAATACATCATATATTAAATCTTTAGTACTAGTTTTTCCATTACTTCCAGTAATAGCTATTACAAACGTATCATAATTTTTATATCTATTATACTTAGCCAATTTTATTAAAGATATAAATGTATCATTAACTAATATAACACTTATTTTATTTTCAATTAATTTTTTTATAATATTTTTATAGTACTTATATTTTTTAGATATTAAACAAGCTGTTACTTTATTTTTTATAACTTCATCTATATAGTTATGGGCATCTTTATTTTTACCTTTCAATGGTATAAATAATGTATTATTATTAATATCCTTACTATTAATAGAAAAATAATCTATATTTCTATTATTGTTATATAATAATTTCCCTTTACATACATAAGATAGTTCCATAATAGTAAACATATCATCAACCCCCTATTTTAATTTATGTAATACTAAAAATATAGTTAATCAAAAACACAATATTATTTTTTAAAATATTGTGTTTGGATCAATAAGAGTAAGTGCGACTTTTTTCTTATCTAAATATATTTCTTCTACATAACAATCTACTATATCACCTACATTTAAAATATCTAATGGGTGCTTAATATATTTTGTAGTTAACTTTGATATGTGAGCAAGTCCATCATTTTTAAGACCAATATCTATAAATGCTCCAAAATCAACAACATTTCTAACAGTTCCTTGCAGTTTCATTCCTTTTCTTAAGTCCTCAAGTTTTAATATATCACTTTTTAATATTGGTTTTTCAAAATCATCACGAGGATCACGCATAGGTTTTTTCAAATTATTAATTATATCTTCTAAAGTAAATTTATCTACATTCAATTCTTTTGATAATGATAATATATCAATATTTGATAAAGCTTTTTCTATATCTTCGCTACCAATTTTATTTATATCAATATTTAATTTATCTAATAATTTATAAGTCACACTATAACTTTCTGGATGAATACTTGTAGAATCCAAAATATTCTTACCATCAACAATTCTCATAAACCCAATAGATTGTTCATATGCTTTTTCACCAAAGTTAGGTACTTTTTTTAATTCATCTCTTGATAAAATTTTACCAAATTTATCTCTATATTCCAAAATATTATCAATTATTTTCTTATTTAAACCTGATACATAAGATAATAATGATCTTGATGCAGTATTAATATTAACACCAACCATATTAACAGCTTTTTCAACGACAAAATCCAAACTAGAATTTAACTTTTTATTTGAAACGTCATGTTGATATTGTCCTACACCAATACTCTTTGTATCAATTTTAACTAATTCTGATAAAGGATCTTGCAATCTCCTACCAATACTTATTGCGCTACGTTCCTCTACATGTAAATTTGGAAATTCATTTATAGCCAGTTTACTAGCAGAATATACTGATGCTCCTGCTTCATTTACAATAATATATTCAACATTTTTCTTACATGATTTTATAACATCCGCTATAAATACTTCACTTTCTCTTGATGCGGTACCATTACCTATAGCTATTATATCAATATTAAATTTATCTATAAGTTTTAATACATGAGTTTTTGCCTCATTATATAGATTTTTAGGTTCATGTGGATATATAACACTTATATCCAATGGCTTTCCAGTATAATCTAATACAGCAAGTTTACATCCTGTTCTAAATGCAGGATCTAATCCAAGTACTATTTTATCTTTCATAGGAGGAGTTAGAAGGAGCTTTTCTAAATTTTTCGAAAATATTTGTATAGCTTTATCTTCTGAAATTTCGAACAATTCACTTCTTATTTCTCTTTCAATAGATGGTGCGATAAGTCTTTTATAACTATCTTTTATTGCATTACGCACAATATCACATACAAATGATTCACTGTTTTTAATTAATTTTTTTTCTAGGTACTCATAAATATCATCTTTGTTTATATCAAATGATACACTTATTATTTTTTCTTTTTCTGCTCTACATATTGCCAAGTATCTATGTGGTTTAATATATTTGATAGCCTCAGAATAATCATAATACATTTCATATACCTTATCATCATCTTCTATATTTTTTTTCTTTTTAGTAACTATATTACCATTTTTAAAAGTATAATTCCTAATATATTTTCTGTAACTAGCATTATCACTTATCCACTCTGCGATAATGTATTGTGCACCCATTACCGCATCTTCTACACTTTTAACTTTATCGTTTAAGTATTTAAGAGCAATAGTTTCTATATTGCCTCTTATAGGAAAAGACATAATAATTTTAGCAAGTCCTTCAAGCCCATTATTTATAGCTTCTGTCGCTTTAGTTTTTTTCTTTTCTTTAAATGGTCGATATAGATCTTCTACATCTACTAATTTTTCGCATTTCATTATTTTTTCTTTTAATTCTGGCGTAAGAAGTCCTTTTTCATCAATAAGTCTTATAACATCTTCTTTTCTTTTCAATAAATTTTGTTGATATTCATATACTTCATTAATCTTTCTAATCTGCTCTTCATCTAAGGAACCAGTTAGTTCTTTTCTATATCTTGCAATAAATGGTATAGTATTCCCATCGGATAAAAGGGTTAATACAGTATTAACTTGTTTTGCAGTTATGCCTAAACTTTTACCTATTTCATTAATAATATTTTCATTCATATCTTACATCCTCCAAATCATAAGTAATGTGATAACTAAATGGTTATCACATTACTTATTAAAATTAATTATTTTTCTTTATTTTTCTCTTCTATTAAACCATAATGCGTTCTTACTTTTTTATCAATTTCTTCAAATATTTCAGGATGAGTTTTTAAAAATTCCTTTGCATTTTCTTTTCCTTGTCCTATTTTTTCTCCATTATAAGAATACCATGATCCAGCTTTATTAAGTACATCTATATTAGAAGCTAAATCGATAAGTTCACCAATTTTACTAACACCTTCACCATACATTATTTCAACTTCAGCTAATTTAAATGGAGGAGATACTTTATTTTTAACTACTTTTACATTAGTTTTATTTCCAATTATCTCACCATCTTGCTTGATAGCTTCACCTTTTCTTACATCAAGTTTAATTGTTGAATAATATTTAAGAGCTCTACCCCCTGGTGTTGTTTCGGGACTTCCAAACATTACACCTACTTTTTCTCGTAATTGATTAATA
>CALVSV010000117.1 GCA_944359595.1 uncultured Bacilli bacterium | reverse complement strand
AAAAATGTAAATTTATTTTCTAATTCATTTAATACTTTTTTTTGTAAATAATTTAAAACTTCATTTTTATTTTCTACACTACTTAAAAAAGATTGAATATTTAAATTAATAACGTTATATTTATTTAGATGTTCTTTATAAGATTTAGACTTAGATATTTTATAATTTTTAAATAGTTCATGTGAGTCTACACTTTTATCATAGTATGAACTTAACATGTTAGCGGTTATTGTTTTACCGAATCTTCTAGGTCTTGATATACATATATAAGACTGTGATGTATTAATCACACTATTTGTATATTCAATTAACCTTGTTTTATCTACATATATTTCTGAATTTATATTTCTTTTAAAACGATTGTTTCCTGGATTTAAATATATACCCATAATAGTCACCTCATATCTAATATTAGTATATATTACTAACTTTATTTAGTCAATTATTATACGAAATAATATTTGTAAAATTAGATTAATATTATTTTAAATGAAAATGATAATAATATTATTAATATAGATATTAGTGATAATACATATATATTATCTTTTTTAATTTTAAAAATATTTTTAATATATTCATTAATAAATAATAATGATATTATTAAAAAAATAAATATAGAAAATATATTGGGTAGCATAAATAAATTATCTAGTCTTTCAATGAAATTAAAGTATTGTATTTTATTCATAACAAAATACATTGGATATTCAAAATTTTCTATTATAAAATTATTACTTGAAAATATAGTTATTAATATATTAATAACATTATATATAAATGATATTACATAACCAATAATTATATATTTATTATAATTATTATCACTTATTAAATATTTAGGTATAATAGATATTAATATTATTGGTATTATACTAAATATTAAATAATATATACTAGATATTAATATATCTTTAATATTATGATTAAATATTGGTAATATATTAGTTATATCAAAATAAAAGCATAGCATTATTAAATATATTATATTTATTAATATTGATATACAAAATAATATTTGACAAGTTCTTATTATGGGTTCAATACCTTTTATAACAGCATATACAATTACTAATAATGTTATTATACTTATTATTAATATATTATAATTATTTAAATAATTATTAGATATGAATGTTGTTGTTTTAATTAATATAGAAGAAGATAATATAAACAATAATATAATCAATATAAAATTTATTAATTTAGTATTAGATCTATCAATTATATTCTTATCACTAATTAAATTGATTTTTAATAATATTTTTAATATTATTAGACCTAATATAAAACCAATTGACATACTTATCCAAGAATCATTATAAGTTGTTTTAAGTATTATACTAGATATATATGGATTAAAAAAAGAGGTAGATAAAAAGAATGTTAACATCATAATACCATAAGAGCTTATTTTAATTTTATTCATTTATCTTACCTCCAATTTAGTAATAATATTATAATTTAACTTATTATATATTTTTTTAAAATTTATAGTATTATAATAATTGTTTTTAAATTTATAATATAGTTCTTCTATATTAAATATATCTATATTTTTATTTTTAGAATATATTAATATATTATTTATTATATTTTTTACCTCTTTATTAGTATTATTTAATATAGTGTTTTTATTGTCATTACAATTATTTTCAATTACATATATATCACCAGTAATATATATATTAATATAAGGCATATTATTCTTTATTTTAGGTTTTATTATAGTATTACTATTAGATATTTTTACACTAGAATATTTATTATTACATTTATAATTTATTATTGCATCATTAATATTATTAGTTATAAAATTATAAGCTAAATTATATTTATTATCTAAATATATAAATATTTTATTATTTTTTAATATAGCTAGATTACTTATAGTTAAAGTTTTATTTTTGATTTTTACAGTACTCAAAATTGGAGTATTATAATCAGAAGAGAGGCTATTAGCTAAATCTATAAATTTAGTATTAGAAGATATACCAGAAAATAGTGTTGAATTTTCTATACTTCCTAAAATATTACCATATGGGTAAGATGATAACAATTCTTTTGTAGATAATATAGTATTTGCGCTATCTTCTAAACTTAGTAATACAGTAAAATCTTTATTAACTTCATTATTATCTACAAAATAACTTATTATATTATTTAATTTATTATTTACTAATTGTTTAGATAATACTAACAATTCTAAGTGTCCTAAATATATTTTTTTAGGTATAGTTAAATTTATATTATTTATAGCGTCACTAATATTTTTACCAGTAGCCATATAAGTTGTACCATTAAAAGTATTATCTTGTTCATTATTATTTTTATCTGTATTTAATACTTGTACAGTTACTTTATATTTATTATTAGAATAATCTATTGCCATACTATTTATTATAGATAAATTATTTAATTCTTTATAATTACAACCAGATATTAATGGAATTAATAATATTAATATAATATACTTTTTCATAAGTTATCTTCCTTTTTTATTCTTCTTATATTTTTTTGGGCTGTTAAAAAGTTTCTAAATTGTAATTTTTTCCTAGATGATCTAATAATAGTATCTTTTTGTTCTTTCAAATTAAATGGAGCGAAAGGGTAAGTAAATGGTATTTTAAATGTTTCTAATGAAGTTAATTTAATTAATAAAAATAAACCTAATAAAATTATTCCATATATACCAAATAAAGCGGCTGAAAACAAAAATAATATTCTATAATTTCTTATAGCGTTAACTACATCTACTTGAGAAAATACTAATGATGATATTGCGGTTAAAGATATAACAATTACCATAATAGGGGAGACTATACCAGCTGATACAGCTGCATCACCTATTATAATACCACCTAATATAGATACACTTGAGCCACCTATAGAAGGTAATCTTATATCACTTTCTTTTAATATTTCAAATGCTATCATCATTATAAATGCTTCTATAAAAGAGGGGAAGGGAACACCTGTTCTTTGAGTTGCGAAGTTAAGGAGTAAGCCTGTTGGAATATTTCTTTGGTTATGTGTTACAAGTGCGATATATATAGCTGGAGTTAGAATAGATATAAAAAATGATATAAATCTAATAATTCTAATAAAGCTTACATTTATTGATTTTTGATAATAATCTTCTGGTGTATGAAAATAATCTACAAAAAAGGTAGGTATTATTAAAGCAAAGGGAGAATTATCAAAGATTATTATAACTCTACCATCAAGTAAGTTCATAACAGCTTTATCAGGTCTTTCTGTACTCATAATTGTTGGGAAGCTACATTTACTATCATCTATTATTAATTCTCTTAAATAGCCACTATCTATTATTGCATCAATATCAATAGTATCAATCTTTTTTAAAATGTTATTAACTAAATCATTATCACATATATTATCCATATAAAGAACACCTATTCTAGTTTTAGATATTCTTCCGCCAGATTTTTCTATAATTTTAAGATTATTAGTTTTAATTCTTCTTCTAATTAAGCCTATATTTTTATTAAAGTTTTCGGTAAATCCATCCTTGGGGCCTCTAACAATTGCTTCTGAAGATGGACTATTTACACCTCTATCTAATATAGCACGTGCCTCACATGCAATAGCTTTATCTTCTCCATCTATTAAAACAATAACAAAGCCATTATATAACATATTAAGAATTTGTTCATAATTGTATAGTTCTTTTACACTACCACAAGAAATACTATTAAATAAATAATTATATACATCTCTAAATTTTACTTCATGTCTAAAATCATCAGATAAACTTTTTATAACAGCATCATTTGTTTCACTAGTAGAAGTAATTGTCTCTAAATATATTGTAGCTATATTAACTTTTTTTGTATTCATAACTTTAATATTTAAATCTGGTGCTTCGCATTCTTTCTTAATTTTATCTAAATATTTATATAAATTATTATTAGCCATATATATCACCATACAATTAATATGGCATAAAATAATAATTATATACATTTTAAAATTTTTTAAAAAAAATGATTTAAGAATTTAAATTATAATGGTAAAATAAAATTGTAGTATGGAAAGAGGTAGTATTTAGATGTTAAATGTAGTAATTGTAGAAGACAATCAACATTATAGAGTTAAACTTTATGATATTGTAAATAAGTATTTTGGCGAACTTAAGATTTTATTTAGCGTTAAAACATATAAAGGATACAATGACACACTACATGATTTTATTAATCAAGAACATTCAGGACATACAATATATATATTAGATATATGTTTAGATGATAATGCTAGTGGAATCGATATAGCCAATGAAATAAGAGCAGTTGATCAAGACAGTATTATTATAATAATCACTGGTAGAAGTATGCTTATACCAGAAACACAAAAATTAAGATTAAATATACTTGATTATGTTTGCAAACAAATTAATTTTGTAGAAAATATAAATCAATTATTAAAAGTAAGTTGTGACATATTTAAATTAAAGAAATCAGTTAAATTTTCTATTGGTAGACATGACTTCAATATAAAATTTGATGATGTATTATACATTAGATTTAATAGAGCAAAAAGACAAACTATTATTAAGACTTTTGATAAAGAATATGCTGTCTCCAAAGGATTTGGATACTTTGAAGATAAAATAAATAAAAGTTTTATGAAAGTTAATAGAGGTTGTTTTGTAAATTTCTTTAATGTAAAAGAAGTTGATTATGTAAATAAGGATATTATATTTCAAAATGATGAAAAATTAGAAAATATTATTCCTGGCGCATTGATCAAAAAAGTAAAAGAATTTATGAATAATCTGTAAAATAAAGAAATTAAATATAATTTCTTTATTTTAATATTATAATTAATTTACAAATATTAAAAAATGTGATTTAATAAATATATAATGGTATGGAGGATAATAGTATGAAAAAATTATTCTTTAATAATAAAGAAATTAATAAACAACTAATAATAACAACTTTTTCTATTATATTAACAGTAACGCTAGTTATATCAACATCATTAGCTGCTTTTACATGGAATGATTCCAGTGAAGAAACTAATAAGATTTCTAGTGGAGCAATAGGTGTTAATTTAGATAGTACTGGGTCACTTACTATTAATGATGCATTTCCTACAACTTCTGTAGATGCAATGGCATCAGAAGATAAATATACATTTACAGTATCTAATACAACATCTAATCCAGTATATTATTCTATAGAACTTGTAAGTGATGAAGAAGCTGTTAAAACAGATAATTGCACTAATAATCAAATAGGATTAGAATATATTAATTGGAATATGGAAGGAAATAATAATGTATATTCTATAGCTAACAATAATGATATTGTTAGTGAAGGATACTTAGCTAGTGGAGATACAAAAACTATGAGTATTAGAATTTGGCTAGATGATAAAGCACCAAATTCAATTATTGGATCACATTTTCATGGTAAATTAATATTAAATTATAAACAAGCAGAAGGATATACAAAGTTATCAGATAAAATATTAGAAAATAATCCAGTAAATACTAATAAACCAGACTTTAACACTGTAGCAACAACAGATGAAGGTGTATTTGAAGATGTTGATGCAGATGGAGATACATATTATTTTAGAGGGGCAGTAGAAGACAATTATGTAAAAATAGGGAATATGGATATGTTATGGAGAATAGTGCGTATAAATGGGGATGGTACGATTAGACTAATATCTGATGAAATAGTAGGAAATAGTGAGTTTAACACAAGCTCTGATAACGAAAAATATGTAGGATATACATATGATAATAGCGCACCAAATGTACAAGACGGAACTTCATCAACGATAAAAACATATTTAGAAAATTGGTATACTGAAAACATGGGTGAATATGATAATTTAATAGCGAGTACTAGATATTGTAATGATACTTCAGTATCAAGTACATCAGGAAGTAGGATAGATTACGGAGCTACGGACAGACTATATACAAATAAATCACCGCAATTTACGTGTCCGAACACTACAAAAACATATGGAGGAGAATATGATTTAAAGATCGGATTATTAACAGCGGACGAGGCAGCGTTTGCGGGAGGAAAACAAGGTGTTTCTAACTATGACTACTATTTACAAAAAGGAGACTGGTATTGGCTGGGGGCGCCTACTGGCTTCAATGGTTATACTGTTCGTGGGTTCTATGTCTATAACGATGGTAGTTTGGTCGACTATGATATCTTTGATGTTGACGGCGTTGTGCCAGTTTTAAATCTAAAAGCAAGTACAATATATACA
>CALVSV010000116.1 GCA_944359595.1 uncultured Bacilli bacterium | reverse complement strand
TATATTTATAAATAAATTTACAATTAGACTATAACACATTAGTAATTATAAATCAATATAAATATACATATTATTGAATAACTGTTAGCGGTCAAGAATAAAATATTTTTAATTTTAAATTACTTTTTAATTTTTTCAATAATACATTCATGTTTTTTAGTTTGTTTATTATAGTTAATTCCAACTAGTAATATTTCTCCTTTATATGATTTTAAACTTTCTGTATATTTTTTTGATTTTATTTGATCTAGTGCGGTAAGCGCATTTTTATCGTATTTAAGTTCTATAACAAGGGCCGGCATATCAACTTTTTTCCTTGGTATAAATACTATGTCTGCAAAACCATACCCTCCAGGCATTTCTCTATATATGTCATAGTAGTCTTTTGCCGAGTAATACGCTAAATTTATAACACAAGCTAAACTATTTTCATCATTATAGTTTAGTATTGATGTGTTTTCCATATGTATTTCATCTATACTCTCACTTACATAATCGCTTCTCATCATTATTGTAAAATCAAGTAACTTCTTTGATTTATTTATCGCATTCATTACTTCATTCCATCCACTATTTTTTATTGCGCGTATAAATTCAGCCTTAACTTCTTCATTTGGTATAAATACTTCTTTTGTATCTATATCATATCCTAAATATCCCAAATGTACTAAAAGTGTTAGTATGTCATCGCGACTATTAAATGTTATCATATCATTTTGAAAACTTCCAACATCTATCACTACTCTATTACCTGCAATAATTTCAGTTATCGCACTCTTAAGTCCATCATAATCCATTTCGATATATATTTTTAACGCTTCAAATGTTTCTGTACTTGTCCAATATGAGTCAAATACTTTACTCCTTAATGAATCAACTACTGACTTAGGATTATATATATGATAATCACCTACTATATACCCATCGTACCACCTACTCATTTCGTTAAAGTCTACCCTGTAGTATTTACATAAACTTTTGACTTCATCTACAGTAAATCCTGTATATTCAGATAATTCTCTCATTCTTATCATTGAAAACTCATCAAACATATTAAGTGCTGAATGAGTACCATATTTTTTTATTGGAAGTATCCCAGTCATATACACAAGTCCTACATAGTTTTTATCTTTAAATAAATCTCTTAAAAAATCTAAATACTTATTTTGTAGTTCTATATTATTTCTATTTTCTCTTAATATACAGTCCCATTCATCAACTACAAATATAAATTTCTTTTGCTCTTTACTATAAATTTTATCAAACGCTTCTCCTAATATATTTATATTGTCATTTATAATATTAGAATATTGTTCTTTTAATTCTTCTATTACTTTCTCTTGTAAATAGTTGATAACATTATTTTTATCATCTACCCTACTTAAAAAAGTTTGTATATTTAAATTAATAACATTATATTTATTTAAATGTTTTTTATATGATTTAACTTTTGATATATTAAAATCTTTAAATAACTCATCTGAGTTAGCACTACGATCATAATATGCAACTAACATTTTTGCGGTAAACGTTTTTCCAAATCTTCTAGGTCTTGATATACATATATATGATTGTTCTGTATCAACCACATTATTTGTATATTCAATCAATCTTGTTTTATCTACATATATTTGTGAATTAATTATTTTTCTAAAGCCATCATTTCCTGGATTTAAATATATTCCCATAAAAATCCCTCCTATTAACTAACTAATATAATTATACTTTATTAAATATTAGAAGTCAACATAAACACGAAAAAAAGTTTGTATCGTTTTTTTGTTCAAAGATAAAATTGTATCTAAAAACCTCATTAAAAATACCTCCTACATTAATATGTAAGAAGTATTTTTTTGTTACATTGATTAAAATTATGATATATTACCTTGATTATTATTTATTTCTTCTACAATTATTTCATCTGAAGCTGTATTTGTCGGTTGAATAGTATCATTTGTTATTGGTGCTGGTTCATTATTGATAACCGGTTCAACAATAGGTTGTACTTCTTCATTAATAATTGGTTGTTCATTTATTATTGGAGTACTTTGTTCTACATTTGTATCAACAACATTTTGACTAACATTATTTAATTCGTTATTTATTTGTTGATTAGTATTAGGTGTTATTACCTCATTTTGAATTGGTGTATTTATTGTTGAATCTGGAATTACACTGTCATTTTGTGGTGTAACAACATTTATATCTTGAGTCGGTTCAATATTTTGTTGAGATATATTATTAATTGTTTCGCTAGGTGTAATTGTTGCGTTTTGTGGTGTTGTAGTATTTAACGTTGAATCTGGAATGTTATTTTGTTGATTATTTACCATTTGATTCATAACCATAGAATCTTGTACTTGTGATACATTATTATCAGGCACATTCACATTGTTTTGTGGTATATTTTGATCCATTTTAGGTATATCTTGCACACTACTTGTATTAGTGTTTACTGCGTTGTTAACATTTTCTGTTTGTTGTACCGCCTGTGTTGTATCAGTATGTACTTCATCATTTATTTCTTTTATTTTCTTTTGCTTTTTCTTGCTATCAATTATAACACCTACTAATATAATTATTATTATAAAACCTACTATCAAAACCCAAATATAATTATCCAATAAAAAATTTATTATGCTATCCATAATTAATTCCTCCTACTATATAAATAATACTACCATTTTATAATAAAAATTACAACATATTTTTTAAAATTCAGTAAAAAAGGTTTGCACTTATTTAACATACACCCCCTACTTCCTAGTAAATTAATATATCTTACTAAAAAACATTAAAAAAAGTTGAGTCACCTCAACTTATTGTCTTACTTCATATACACTAACTTGTTTTCTATCTTTTCCTAAACGTTCATATTTTACATAACCATCAATCTTAGAAAATAATGTATAGTCTTTACCCATACCAACATTTACATTTGGGTATATTTGAGAACCTCTTTGACGATATATGATGCTACCAGCAGTAACAAATTCACCATCACTTGCTTTCGCACCTAATCTTCTTCCTGCAGAATCACGTCCATTAGAAGATGATCCTTTCCCTTTTTTATGCGCAAATAGTTGAATGTTTAATTTCATTAACATACTATTACACCTCCCTAATTTCTATATAGTTTTTATAATCTTCGCCTAATTCTTTTAATAAATCAATCATATTTTCAATTAAAATATTAACTATATTATCATATTTTTTAATATTTATCTCTATAAAACCGTCTAAATCTTTATATTCAATAGATGCTTCATCTACCCTTACTATTGCATTAATACTAGTAATTACAATACTACTCACTGATGCACACACTATATCTTTTCCTTTTTCATCATATTCAGCATGACCTTTAATGGTTATTTTAAAAAATTTATCATCACGTTTTTGTATTTTTACTTTAATCATATTATTTTTCTATATTAGTAATTGTTAGTTTAGTATATGGTTGTCTATGTCCTTGTTTTCTACGATATTTTTTCTTTGGTCTATATTTATATACTAAAATTTTCTTTTGTTTACCTTGTTTTAAAACTTTAGCAGTAACTTTAGCTCCATTGACGTATGGAGTACCAACTTTATCATCAACCATTAATACGTTGTCAAAAACAACTTCTTTACCTTCTTCAGCGTCTAGTTTTTCAACATAAATTTCATCACCAACACTTACTTGGTATTGTTTACCACCTGTTAAAATAATTGCTTTCATCTCTTTACCTCCTTTATTATCTAAGACTCGCCATTAAGGTACTTTCGTTTCAACCTTTTCTGTGCGGTTGTAGACGAAGGTCTACAAACGTATATAATTCTATCATAATTATCTTTATAAGTCAATTTTAAATCTTGATTTTAATACTTTTTTTTCGGGTATATACTCACATTCTATCTTAAATATGTGTCTATGGTCTTTATACATTTTATTAAATTTATAATCTTTAATAAATTTAATTTTTTTAAATTTAAAGTTATTAATATATCTTTCTAATAAAAATTTATTAAATATATATTTATGATCTTTTATTTCTTTTATTATTTTTTCAAGTAATAATAAACTTATAAATATATAATTTAAATTATTATAATTAAATACCAATAATAATATAAAAATAATAATTGAAATAATTATAGATAATATATGAGACAATTTAAATGGTAGTATCTTATTTATACTTAAATTTAATATTTTACTTCCATCAAGTGGATATATTGGTAACAAATTAAAAAATAATATAGAATAGTGATAATTACAAAAAGTTATAAAAGTTATTTCTCTAATAATATGATTTAAATATAATATATAAACTATAAAATAATATATTGATTGCATAAATACTCCAGACAATGCAATTAATATATCATAATTTATTGGTCTATTTAATAATTCATTATATTCTATTATTCCACCATAAGGATATATACGTATTTTAACTATATTATATTTTAATATAATAGACATAATAATATGCCCTAATTCATGAAATAATAATATAGTAAAAAGAATAGACATCTCTTTAAATAGTCCAGATAAAATTGATATAAATAAAAATAATAATGTTGTATAATGAAATTCAATCTTTTTCAAATTATCACCATTATTATTTTATGTAACAAAAATTATTTTTTTAAAACTATTTCTTGAAAAACTGTTATTATCATTGGTTTACATTCTGTTTCATCATATAAATATTTTCCAATCTTTTCTCTTAAAATCATTTTTAATTTATTATATTCTATATATTTTGAATTTTGTATATTTTTTTCAATAAGTTCCATACTTTGTTTTTTTATTTCATCAATTAAAACCTTATTATCTTTATTATAAATAAATCCTCTAGTAATTATTTCTGGTTTAGTTATTAATTTTTTTGTATTCTTATCAAATAATGTTGATATTATAACTATTCCATTTTCACTTAATATTTCTCTATCTTTAATAACAGCTTCTCCAATATCTTGTGTAGCATTACCATCTATTAATATATCTTCAGTTTTAATTTTTTCAAAAGTATCTACTAAATTACCATTTTCAAATACTACAACTTCACCATTTCGCTTTAATAATATATGGTCTTCTGAAATACCCAATTCTTTAGCTATATTAGCATTTTCAACTTGTAATCTATATTCTCCCTTAACTGGAAAATAATATTTAGGATTAAGTAAATTTATCATAAACATTAAATCTTCACTTGAAGCATGATACAATAACTGTTCTTTTTTAGAAAACATTATTACTTTCGCACCTAATTTAGCTATTTTATCAGCCGTTTTAACAGCAGTTCTTTCAATAGAATCACTAACAGGTTCAGCAAATACAATTGTATCAGTATCTTTAATAGTAACATATTTATCATATCCATTTAACATTCTATTAATATTATTGAAAGCTTTTTCTCTTTCGTCTGATACAAGTATTATACTATTTTTATCATTAATATTTGATAAATCTCCAATACAATTAGAATTTATTTTAATATAACCAGATTCCATTGAATTTTTTATAATACTTTGTAAGCTTTTCCCCATAATTACTACTTTTCTTTCAGAATTTTCTATTTCTGTTAATAATTCTTGCAAATTATAAATATGTGCAGAATATACATTAAATATAATTCTATTTTCGTTTTTAACTAGTATTTCACGTATTCTTTTACTAGTTCTATGTTTTGGCGAAGTATGACCTAGTTTATCGGCATAAGTGGATTCGGATAGTAAACATAATACTCCTTGTTTACCAATATATGCAATTTTACCGATATCCATTTTATATGGATATTTCATTGTTGGATCAAATACAAAATCCCCTGTATATACTATAGCTCCATCTTCTGTATTTAATACATATCCAACCGCATCAGGTATAGAATGTGTCATACTTATAGGAAATATGCTGTTCTTTCCAAAAGAGATTTTTTTATGTGCTTTAATCTCTATCATGTTATCAAATTTAACGTTACAATCTTCTAATTCTCTTCTTAATACTTCTAAAGTAAATTTTGTTCCATACACTTTTATTTCTGGTATATCTTTTACTATATCTGGTGTTGCGCCCATATTTTCATTATGACCATGTGTTAAAAATAATCCTTTTACTCTATTTATATTATCTTTTATATAATCATAATTAGGTAAAATATAATCAATTCCAAATAGCATATCATCTGCATATTTTAATCCCGCATCAAATATGAATATGTCATTATCAACTTCTACAATATACATATTTTTACCATTTTCATTTAATCCGCCCAAACTAAATATTTTTATTTTACTCAAATTTATCTACTCCTCTCTTCATATCATGGCTATTATACTAGAAAAATTTTTAAATGTAAAGAATAAAAAAAAGTGATAAATCACTTTATTCAGTTGCTCTTGTAATACAATCTTTAAAAGTTACTCCTGCATTTGAATCGCCAACTGGAATAAGACCTAATATAAGTTGCACTAATAATGGTATAAAGAATACTATTATTGCTGCAATTACACGTTTAATAAGAGTACCTTGAGCTTTTTTTATTTCATCATCTTTACCAGCCATAACTGCTTTAACCATATCAATAGATCCCATTAAAATAAGCAGAATTGGAACTACTATTTGTATAACTGTTATTACCGCACTTACTGCTTGCCATACGCCTACCATTGTTCCATTATCGCTACACACTTCGTTTATAACTTCTTGATTTATTAATATATTTGTAAAATTCATTTATAACTCCTCCTCTAAATCTATAAAGATTATAACACATATTATTCTAATTGTAAATTTATTTTTAATTATTTTCGGTAGTATCTGTATTATTATTTAGATTTTCGCATGTTTTATTTACATTTATTATATATTCATATACTTCATCATTAATATCAGTAACTGTTATTGTTATTTTCTTATTGGCTCCAGCAAGTCCATGATTACCACTAATACTAATATTTGCATCAGCATTATAAGGCATAGCTTTTATATTTAATCTATCAACAGTTTCATCTTCTAAGTATATGTCATATGTATATTGATCGTTTCTAAATGGTATATTTGCTTCATCAATAACAATATTTTTAAGTCCATAATCCATTTCTTTAGGACATTCCTCTACTGATTTTTTTGTAATAAATAATATTGTCATAGTAACAAATAAAATAAATATAGCAATATTAATTATTAATGATATTCTAAATGCTTTTTCCATTTTAACAACTATCATATATGGTGCTCCTTCCATCTAATATACTAATATTATAGCATTTATAATTTAATAAGTAAATTATAAATTTAAAATTATTATATTATATTATAAAAATCAACAAACAAGGTAATTTAACACCATATTTGACTTATATTTATTTTTAATTTATTATTAAATATTGTAATTGGTCAATGAAATTATTCTTGAACTAATGCGCTCGTGAGAGAGGATATTGACCATCGTCTACATAATATTATTCGATTAAGCAAGCTGAACAATTTCGTTCGTGTAATTTACCAGGATGAATTTATGTATTAGGTGGAGCCAATTATATTTGTTTAAAGAGGAGGTTTTATTTATTTATGTATGCTGTAGGAATTGATATTTCTAAGGGTAAAAGTACTATAGCGATAATAAGTATCTATGGTGAAGTAATTGAGAACCCATTTGAAATATCACATACACAAGATGGAATTAACACTTTTGTAAAAAAAATAGAAAATTATAAAAAGGAAGACGTAAAAATTTTAATGGAAGCAACAGGACACTATCACTTACCACTATTAAACTACTTAATTAAAAATAATTATTTTGTATGTGTTGAAAATGCACTAGTTATTAAAAAATATTGTGACATTGATTTAAGGAAAGTTAAAAACGACAAAAAAGACTCGATGAAATTAGCGACATATTGTTGTGAAAAGTGGTATAAATTAAAAAAATACGAACCTGATAATGATATAAGAAGTAATCTTCGTTTATTATCTAGGGAATATTCAGAATATATTAATATTCAAACAAGACTAAAAATTAAATTAACTAATTTAATTGATAAAACTTTCCCAGGTATAAAAGAAATAGTTGATGCAGAAAACAGATATCAACTACTATTAGAAATATATGAGAAGTATCCATATCCAGATTTAGTATTAAATGTCGATAAAAATACATTTATAAATGATATTGATACTATAGCTAAAAATCTAGGACATAGAATAGGAAAAACAGTTGGTGAAAAAATTTATGACTTATCGCCAACAATAATCACATCATTTAGTTCGAACGATTCAATAAAATTAACAATAACTGGTTGCATAGCTATTCTTAAAGAAACATTAAAAATAACAAACGATTTAATTATAAAAATGGATAAACTTGCAGAAGATTTAAAAGAATATGAAGTAGTTAAACAAATGAAAGGTGTTGGTCTTAAAACACGTTCTAGATTAATAGCTGAAATTGGTGACATAACAAGATTTAAAAACGCTAATGCTTTAATAGCTTTTTGCGGAATAGATACACCACCATATCAATCAGGTATTTTCAATGCAACAAATAGACACATTTCAAAACGTGGCAATAAATATTTAAGAAAAGTAGGATATGAAATTATTAAAAGTATTAAGTCTTCCAAACCAAAAACTGATAATGCAGTATATCAATTTATACTAAAAAAAGAAAATGAGGGCAAACCAAAAAAAGTAGCAAAAATCGCTGGTTTAAATAAATTCTTAAGAATATATTATGCCCGTGTATCTAAATTATACAAATAAATATTACTATTGTAAACATTCTAAAAAAATTATACAAAATATTTTGTATAATTTTTTAATTTTTTTTATTAAAAACACTTGATTTTGGTTAGCAAGTCTCTCTCACGAACGCATTAGTTCAAGAATAATTTCATTGACCAATTACAATATTTAATAATAAATTAAAAATAAATATAAGTCAAATATGGTGTTAAATTACCTTGTTTGTTGATTTTTATAATAT
>CALVSV010000115.1 GCA_944359595.1 uncultured Bacilli bacterium | reverse complement strand
CTGTATAATTATATGTTCTGTTAATACCACCTTTTTGTTCTTCTATATCAAGTATATCTATAGCGTCATTAAGTATTTTTTTTGCTACTGGAGCAGCTACAGTGCCTCCATATTGTGTTATACCTTTAGGATTATCAATTGCGACATATAAAACTATTTTAGGATCATTTGCTGGCATAAATCCCATAAACGAAACAATATAATTACCTACTAAATATTTTCCATTTTCAACTTTTTGAGCAGTACCAGTTTTTCCTCCAACTCTATAGTTTTCTATATATGCATTTCTTCCTGATCCTAATGCGACGACATGTTCTAGGGCATTTCTTACTTGCTTACTAGTACTTTCACTAATAACTTGTTTTTTTAATTTAGGTTCAAATTCTTTTACGATAGTGTTAGTTTCTGGTTCAACTAATGCTTTAACAATATATGGTGTATATAATTTCCCACCATTAATTGATGCAGATACTGCAGCTACTTGTTGAATTGGAGTTACAGATACACCTTGACCAAATGCAGTAGTGGCAAGTTCAACATTACCAACTTTGTCTAAATTAAATAATATACCTTTAGCTTCTCCATTCAAATCTATTCCAGTTTTTACACCAAACCCAAAATCATCAATATATTTAAATAATGTTTCTTTTCCCAATTTTTGTCCTAACACAACAAAGCCTGGATTACAACTATTTTGTACAACTTCTAAAAATGTTTGAGCTCCATGTCCTCCATGTTTCCAACAATGAATGGTTGCATTTTCAACGTTTATAGATCCACTATCATAATAATTATCTTTTTCTAAATCTACAGTTTTTTCTTCTAAACTAGCTGCTAAAGTGATTATTTTAAAAGTAGAACCTGGTTCATAGGTTGCCCATATAGGCAGATTTCTACTTGTTGTTTCGCTATCATATTCTTGATAATTATTAGGGTCAAATGTTGGTCTAGAACTCATTGCAAGTATTTCACCAGTATTAGGATCCATCGCTAGGGCTAAAGCTTTTTCTGGATTATATTCATTCATTACATTATCCAATTCTCTTTCTACAACTTCTTGTAATTCATAATTTATTGTAAGTTCAACATTTATTCCATTTTGTGGCTTTATATATACTTCATTTAAATCTAATTTTGTTCCTTTTGCATCACTATAATATTTTATTGCTCCAACTGATCCCGTTAAATATTCATCATATTGTAATTCTAAACCCGATAACCCTTGGTTATCTATTCCAACAAATCCTAATACATGAGCAAGTAACTCATGATTAGGATAAAATCTTTTAGATTCTTTTACTAAATATACACCTTCATGTTTTAAAGCATTTATTTTATCAGCAATCTCATAACTTAATTGTCTACCTTCAGGATGCACTCTTTCTATTGAAGTTTTTTTATATACATGTTCTTTCATGTCATCGTACGAAACATTTAAAATATCTGCTAAATCTTTTGTTACCTCATCTTTATTTGTTATTTGATTAGGTATTAATATTAAAGATGTAGTAGTAATATTATCTGCAAGTATTTTTCCGTTTCTATCTGTTATTTTACCTCTATCAGGTTCTATTGGTAAATTTCTACTCCATAGTGATGAAGCTAAATCAGATAGTTTATCATATTGAAAAACTTGTATATAAAATACTTTACATGTTATTACAATAAAAAATAATATAATAAATATTAATATAATACGTATTCTTTTATCTACATTTTTAAAAAACATATTTTATCACCATTAAATTATATGACTATATTATATTAATTATTTTATAGTAACTATTCATTATAAATGGTAATATAAAATCTGGTAAAAGAGCGTGATACTTTTGTTTAGCGTTATTATTCATACAATTAGTACAAACACAAGTAGCGATACCTATAGTAGTATCGATTAATTGATTATTAATATAATAAGTAAGATGTCTATCATAAGACTTATGATATTTTAAACATCCTTTTTTATTACAACAAGGACATTTTAACTTAAAAATCACAACTTTAAAAAAAGGCTTGTATTTATTTAAATTTATTGATATCGTATAATCACTTATTTCTAGTAGATTAGCTTATTTTACATTCTGGTTGATTAATTTGCCGGAAGTAAGTACTAAAAAAGTGAGAAGCTTTTTTAGACGAAATTTATATAGTTTAATTAAAAAATAATAACTACTATACTTATTGATATAGTAGTTATTATAATTTAAACAACTTTTTTAATTTATTTTATATTATTTTACTTTTTTTTTTATTTTTATTTTGAATTTTTATCCATTTTTGGGTTTATATAATTTAAAAATTAACAATTATTTATATGAATTAAAAAATATAATTCCAAAATTATTTGAAGGGGCAACAACTGGATTAATTCATGGGGATTTGCACTTTAATAATATTTTAGTTAATGATGCTAATAAAATATCAATAATTGATTTTGAAAAAACAAAACGTTCATTTGTTGAGAGGGAATTAGATCCTATAAACCGTATGTCAAGAAATCCTAATTCCTTTAACACTAATTCAAAAATAATATTAACTGCTTATGATTTTCGAAACATTATGAATTTTATAAAAAATAATTTTGAGGTGATAAATGGGGATAAATTTGATAATAGGTTATTACTTTTTGATTGCTTAAACTCATTAATGTGGCTAGAAAAGTATCCTAAATATGAGTTATATAATGATATTCTATT
>CALVSV010000114.1 GCA_944359595.1 uncultured Bacilli bacterium | reverse complement strand
GTAGAACAGTTGGTGCTGGTGTAGTTACAGAAATTATTGAATAGAAAAATGCAACAAAAATTGCATTTTTTTTATTTGTCTATCATATGATTTATTACCAAACATTCATTCAATTGACTAATTTTTTTATATATGATATTATATAAACACATTTATTATAAATGTTGAGGTGAAAAAATGAAATTAAAAAAACAAAATAATGCTAAAAAATATATGACACTATTTTGTGGATGTGTTATGACAGTTGTACTTTCTAGTGCACTAGTTATTAATACGAGGGAAAATAATTATGATAATCAAAAAAGTACTGAAACTGCACAAGTAAACTATGCATTTGGTAATATTTTTACATATGATGAAGTACCAAAGTCAGTCGCACTTGTTCCTGAATTAGCGGTAAACGCTAGAGAACAAGAAATCAAAGAGCAAAAAGAAAAAGAAGAGTTGGCACGTATAGAAGCAGAAAAAAAAGCAAAAGAGGAAGCTGAAAGAATTAAACGTGAGCAAGAAGAAGCTGAAAGAAAAAGGCTTGAAGAAGAACAAGCAAGATTGAATGCTATAGTATATGATAATATGACTTTAGCGCAATTAAGCGAAAAATTAAATAAATCATTAAATTCGACAGTTGCTGATAAAGGTGAATTATTTGCTTCTTACTCACTTGAAAAAGGTGTAGATCCATACATTGCTGTTGCGATAATGTTACATGAAACTGGTTGTAAATGGACTTGTAGTGAATTGGTAAGAGAATGTAATAATGTAGGTGGAGTTAAAGGTAGTCCATCATGTGGAAGTGGAGCATATAAAGCATATAATTCAATTGATGAAGGTATCAAAGGATATATAGATAATTTAAGTAAAGGATATTTTTCACAAGGATTAACAACTCCCGATACTATTGTAAGAAAATATACTGGATTTCAAAATAATAACTGGCTATTAAAAGTAAATAATTATATTGAAGATATCAAAGCACAATAATGTGCTTTTTTGTTAATATTTAATATAAAGATGTATGGTATAATTTAATTTTAGAATTAACTTAATTTTTATCTACATCTTTACAAATATTTAAATAAATGGTATATTTATTATGTTATATGGGCCCGTATTATGGTTTCGACAAAATTATATGAGCTTATGTTGCAAGTCGCAGGTATGCGTTAATTCCAAAAAATAAAAATAAACGGAAAAAATAATTATAACTTTACACCTCAATTTGCCTAATATAGTTAGGATGGGTGTAAGCTTTCTTTAATATTTTTCTCACGAATATTTTAGAAGGCTCATAATTAGTGAGATATATTATTCTTTTGTCTTTGAAGAATAACGAATTAATGAAAAGACTTGCTAATAAGATTTTTGTTGATTTTTAATTTTTATTAGGACGTAAATAAATCAAATAAACTTGTAGATGCATTTGTGTTTATAGTTTTGGACAGGAGTTCGACTCTCCTCGGGTCCACCAAATGATGCACAAGCGAACTATTTCTATTATTTTAGCGGTGGTTTTGCTGTTTATATAAAGCTTGATAATGCCAAGCAAAAAACGACTATCTAAATTTAGTTAGTCGTTTTATTTTGTCTAGTATTTTAAACACCTATCAAGCCATATTTTAATAATTATGGTATATGTTATTTATAAAATATACTAATAGATGGCATAGTGGCATAGCAAAAATCCACTATAATTAAGTTATACTATTATTTATAAATTATTATTTTATATTAATGAAATAGTGATTTTAATATAAAAACAGCAATGCTTTTTATCTAAAAAGTGCACAAATATGTAAAATTTCATAGCAAATATGTAAAATATTAGTCAATCTGCCCAAATATATGATATAATTAAAATAAATATAAGGAGGTTATTTTATGTATTATAGCGTAAAAGAATTAAGAGATAAACTTAGTGAACGTGTTATAGGTTTAGGTATTGACAAGAGTTTTTTAGAAAACCCAGCATTTGCTTCTGCTATATCACAAATTGATAGTTTAATAGGACAAATGAATATGTTTGAAGCTGCTGAAGCCGTAACTGTTAAAGAAGAAAACGGAAACATATCGTTTGATTGGACTTCTTCTGTTGGTGATAAATATTCAATGAGTATTTCAAGTTCGAGTCCTGAAACATTTAGATGTGTTAGAACTGAAGAAAAGAAACCGTTTGTTGGCACAAATGGACAAAGTATTAGACAAAAAAATGTCGTTGAAGAAGTGGCAACTATTGATAAATCAGGATTTATCACTTTAACTACCAATGGTTCTATGGTAGATAATATTGATTGTGGAATGGGTAAATGCAACAATTCTACTTGGTCTGAAAAAAAATATTATACACCTAATGGTATTATGAGGGATAGAGAATACAAAAACTTTACTAGAGGAGAATTATCTGAAGATTTTGATAGAACAAGAATTGATTCAATGCTATTCATACCAAGACAAGCATTTGATTTTGGTTTATGGCATGATAAATATGAATCAAGAACTTTATTAGTAAGAGATAAATTAGATACTGCAAGAATTGTTAGTGAAGATAAAACAAAAGGAATTAGATATAGTGCGATTACTCCTTTAAATCAGGAACACGGATTAAGGGATATGGTATTATTAGGTGGTTATGACCCATATCCACAAGATGTAGTTATTCCTCCATTATCTCAAGAAGAAATTGAAGTAATGATTCAAAGAGAAAGTAATCCAAAAGTTGCAGAAGGATTAAGAGCATATGCTGTTGGAAGAACTACTTACTCATATAATTCTGCCGAAGATAAAAATTTTGTTTGTGAAGGAATTTCACAAACTCAAGGATTTTCGAGATAGTTTTCAAAAAGCAATTTATAAAAAGTGAGAAAATGTAAAATTTAAACATTCTCACTTTTTATTTTGTGTTAAAATGCCTATAAATCACTATGTTATATTCTTTATAGGGGGTTTAGTAATGAATAATAATTTTGAAAAAGAAGTTTATTATTTTATCGAGTTAGTTTTTAACAATATTCAATCTGCTAAAACTAAGAAGAATAAGAAAAAAGCAATTCTTACTAATCTTAAAGTTAAATCAAACGGAGAGAAAATCATTGTATTTAATAAGGAGAAAAAATACTCATATACTTTATACACAAAGCAAATACAAGATTTTAAATTTAAACAGTACCTAACTAAATGTATAGCTCTAATTTATATTGATAACCTAACTAACTACTTAAATAATAAAATAACTTTTGAAGAACTAGCAGATATTAAAGCAGAAGCTCCACCAATAGTTAAAAAACTTTTAGAGCAAAAGAATAATATATCTGAGCAATTAATATTACTTCGTAGATACAAACAAATTACAGATGTGCAGAAATATATTGATGACCTATATAATTACAAATCTACAACTGCGTACACGAAATATTTAATTGATAGATATTATTATAATTTAAAAGGTTTAACTAGACTTGAGAAGAACTGCTTAGAAAGAATGTTCAAATTATTATTACATTAAAAAATGAAAGAAAGGAGATGAAGAATAATGAATAATCATGTTGTACTAATTGGAAGAATAAATAACGATATTGAAAAAATAGAAATAGACGACAAAACTACATATGTAAATGGTAAAATAAAATGTAGGAAAACCGACATTTATTTTTACCGATTTCCTACATTTTATTTTACAATTTACATTATTTTAATAGATTTTTAAAAATGTGTGTTAAAATTTTGAGTAAGTTATAAAAATTTTTGAGAAACAAAAAGTTTTATAACTGTTTTATTTTAGTTTACATTATTTTATGTAAATAGATTAATATGAATATAATTTACATTGCTATATATAATGGTAAATGTTATAATTTTAGTATAGGATGCGAGGGATAACGATGGCAAATAAAATTGTAATTAATATTTTTGATTGCTTAAATGAAAAAGAAAAAATCAATTATATTGAAGAATTAATTGATAATCATAATATTGAAGATGCAATTAAAATATTACTCAATAAAGAAACAGTGCCATTAAGATTTATTCCCTATATTAAAAAAATATTAAAGAAGAAAAAAATATCTAATGAAAAAATAATTGAAACAATATTTAATAATTTATTATATTTAAATAAATTTGATGTTGCTTTAGAATTTAATAAAACATTAACAAAAAACGAAAGGAAGATAATTCTTTTATCTAAATATGATAAAAATAAAAAATATAAAGTTAAACGAGATAATAAATTTATAAATTTAATACCTACTGTTGGACTTGCAACTATATTAGTTTTAGAAGCAACAAATATTATATCAACTACACATAGTGCGGTTACTGTTAAAGTAAAAAAGGATAAATCAACTGTTCCTAATACATATTTAGAAAAGAATAATGTAAAAGAAATAAGTGATATACAGTTAAATCAAACAATTGATAATATTAGTAATGAGTTATTGGCAAAACAAATAAAGATATTATGTAATAATAATGAGTATATATATACTTTAGGTGACATTGGATTTAGTTTAAATAAAGAAAATATATTCAATTCAATCAAGGGTAATGACATTGAAATTAATTATAATTTAAAAAATACAATATTAAGTAATAATGAATTAATGGAAAATAATGTTTCATATAATGAAGACTCTATAAATAATGTAGTAAATGATATGTATAATAAAACAAAGAAAAATAGTATTAATGGTGTAATAACAAAATTAGATGGTCAAATTATAAAACAAACAAATCCAATTAATGGTGTAGAATTAAATAAAGATGAATTAAAAGAAAAATTAAAATCTATTAAATTTTTAGATAAAGAAATAAAAATAGAATTAGGAATGAATGAGATTAAAGCAACCATGAGTACAAAAAATATATATTCTAGCACTATTGGCACTTTATCTAGCGCTACAACATATTATAATGAATCACAAGCTAGAGCAAAAAATATAAAAATAGCAGTTAGTAAAATAAATGGTAAAGTAATATTGCCTGGCGAAGTGTTTTCTTTTAGACAAGCTGCCGGTCCATATAATGGTAGTAACGGCTATGTTTTTTACGCAAAAGATATGGGTAGTGGTGTTTGTCAAGTTTCAACAACATTATATAACGCTCAGTTAAAGGCGGGACTTGAAACTGTATCTAGATCTAATCATTATGAACCAGTATCATATGTAAGCAAAGGGTTAGATGCAACAGTATATGGTTCAAGCATAGATTATCAATTTAGAAATAATACTGATTACCCAATTACTATAGTGGCTAGTGCTCAAAATGGCGTACTTACAATAGGTATATCTGGAGATCAAAATATATTGGGTGGGAAAAGTTATGTTCCTAGAAGTGTATATATAACTAATAGACAATATGATGCATATTTAGATGTATATCAAAATGGAAGTATTATAGAAACAAGATATTTAGGAAGAAGTTATTATAAATATTAATTAAAATATATATTATTTTTTTATAATATGATACAATGGTATATATAATAAGGAGGTAATCATGATAAAAAGAATAGTTCTCAATGAAACTTCATATTTTGGTGAAAATGCCATAGAAGCTTTAAAAGAGGAAATACCAAAAAGGGGATTTAAGAAAGCTTTTGTTGTAACTACAAAATCATTACTTAATTATGGGATTACTAAAAAAGTGTTAGATGTATTAGATAGTATTAATATTCCATATGATATATTTATAGATTTTAAACCGAACCCTACGGTTAGAAATGTACAAAATGGTGTAGATGCATTTAAATCTAGTGGTGCAGATTTTATAATGCCCGTTGGTGGTGGTTCTGCTATAGATGTTGCTAAAGGTATTGGTATAGTATCAAATAATATGGAACATTATGATGTAGTAAGTTTAAGTGGAGAAGCTAAAACAAAAAATAAATCGGTGCCTATTGTTGCTTTGCCTACTACAGCTGGAACTGGTGCAGAAGTAACAATTAATTATGTTATTACAAACGAAAATAATCAAACAAAAATGGTATGTGTTGATACGAATGACATTCCAACGCTTGCCATAGTAGATTCAAGCCTTATGAAAAGTATGCCATTTAATTTAGCAGCACAAACTGGTATGGATGCTCTAACTCATGCTATAGAAGGATATATTACTAAAAACAGTTGGGAAATGACTGATATGATGCATCTTAAAGCTATTAAATTAATATTTGAAAATTTAGAAGATGCAGTAATTTCAAAAAATGATAAAGCAATAGAAAATATTGGCTTGGCGCAATATATTGCTGGTATGGGATTTTCAAATGTTGGACTTGGAATAGTTCATTCAATGGCACATCAACTAGGTGCAGTTTATGATATACCACATGGTCTTGCTAATGCAGTTTTACTTCCATATGTAATGGGATTTAATGCAAAAGAGTGTTATGTGAAATTTGCAGAAATTGCAGATGAATTAGGTCTTCCAACTGATGATTTAAATTATGAAGAAATATCAGATCTATTAATAAGTTATTTAAGAGGGCTAGAAATAACTTTAAGTATACCACAAAAATTAAGGGATATTGGTGTTAAAGAAGAAGATTTGATGATATTAAGTCAAAAGGCTATAAATGATCCATGTACTGCAGGTAATCCAATAGATGTAACAGTAGATGACATTTATAATATATTTAAAGAAGCATATTAAAGGAGGAATATTATGTTAAAAACTAATGTAAGTACTAGTGTTTTGCCTAGTGCATATGACGCAGGGGTTGAAGTCGCTCAAAAATTAAATGCAAAAGAATCAAAAGTAAATTTTCTATTTACATCTTGTGTTATGAATCAAAATGATGTTGTTTCTGGTGTAAAATCAGTATTAGGTGAAAATGCAAAAATAATCGGATGTACATCATCTGGTGCCATAATGACACAAGAAGGATTAATTGATAGTCCAGATGGTTTTGCTGGTATGATGAGTTTTACTGATGAAAATTTAACAGTAGGTATTGCATGTTCTCCAAAAAAGGGCGATGCTAGAGAATTAGGTAAGAAAATAGCAAAACAAGCTGTTCTTGATGCTGGTTTAAACAAAGTACCATCATACTTTTATATGGTTGCATCACCTAAAGAAGAAGAATTTTATCTTAAAGGTATTGAAGATGTAATCGGAACAGTACCATTTTTCGGAGGTTCTGCTGCTGATAATACAGTAGAAGGTAATTGGTCAATAATATGTGGTGATAAAGTATTTAGCGATGGTTGCGCAGTTGCATTCTTCTATGATAATAATGAATGCGTAACAGAATATACTGGTGCATTTCATGAAACAGAAGATGTTGGTATAATAACTAAAGTTAAGGATAATAGATGTTTAGTTGAAATAGATGGAACACCAGCACTAAAAAAATATGCAGAATGGAGAAATTTAGATCCAAATACATTGATGGGTCAAAACTTATTGTCTGCAACAATAGTATCACCATTAGGTGTAAAAGATATTCTAGGGAATGTAACAGCTATTCGTCACCCTATGGTTGGTAACGCTGACTTTACAATGAATATAGGTAATAATTTAGAAGTTAATACTGCAGTAATTAGAATGAGCGCTACAGTAGATGAATTAATTAAATCTAATAGTGAAACATTGAAAAAGTTAAACACTAAATTTAAAAAAGATATTGCTGGTTACTTCTTAGTTCATTGTGGTGGTAGAAAACTAGGTATTGGTGATAGATTTAATGAAGTTTATGATGAAGTTAAATCAGTAGTTGGCGATAAACCATTTATTATGATATATACATTTGGTGAATATGGTTATGCAGATCATTCAGCTAACACATGTGGTGGTTTAATGCTATCATTTACTGGATTCTCAGAATAATAAGGGAGGAATTATATGAAGAATTTAATCGGAAGAAATTGGTGTGACTCAAGTAATAAAGAAGTTACAGAAGTGTTTAATCCTGCAAATAATGCACTGATTGATACAGTACCTAAATCAACTGTTGAAGACGTTGAACTTTGTGTTAAAGAAGCAAAAGAAGGACAAAAAAATTGGGAAAAGTATTCAATTCATGAAAGAGGAGAAATATTATATAAATTTAGAGATTTAGTAATGGCTAATAAAGATTATTTAGCTAAATTATTATCAGATGAAACTGGTAAACCAATCAATGAAGCAATTGCAGAAGTAAATAATATAAATGTTTCTGTACCAGCATTTATCGAACAATCAAGACATATGTACGGTAATGTTGTTCCCGCTGGAACTGAAGCTGGACAAGAAAAAACTATACAAATTACAAAGGTAAGTCCAGTAGGAGTTATTGCTGCAATAATACCATTTAATTTCCCATTAGATTTATTTGGTCAAAAAGTGCCACCAGCACTATTAATGGGAAATAGCGTTATCATTAAACCATCATCATCAAACCCACTTACTATTACAAAATTAGTTGAGTTGTTGATTGAAGCGGGTGTACCATATGGTGCAGTACAAATTATTCACGGATCTGGTAGTGTTGTAGGACAAGCATTATCTGCAAATAAGGGTGTTAACTTAGTTAGTTTAACCGGTAGCACATCTGCAGGTATTCAAACAATGGCTACTTGCGCTAATAATGTTACTCATGTAATGCTTGAGCTTGGTGGTAACGATGCATTTATTCTTGATAAAGATGGTGATGTAGATTTAGCAGTTGAAGAAGTTATGTGGGGTAGAATGTATAATACTGGACAAGTATGTTGTGCTTCTAAAAGATTTTTGATTCATAATGATGTAAAAGAAGAATTTACAAGAAAATTATTAGAAAGATTATCCCATATTAAAGTGGGTGATCCAGCAAGCAAAGATTCAGATATGGGTTGTTTGATTAGTGAACATGCAGCTCAAGTTGTAGAAGAACAAGTTAATAAAACTGTTGCTGCTGGTGCAAAACTTTTAATGGGTGGTTTAAGACATGGTGCATTCTATTTACCAACTGTTATTACTGATGTAACTCGCGATATGGAAGTAATGAAAGATATGGAAATATTTGGACCAGTAGTACCTATATTAGGATTTGATAATATTGATGAAGCAATAGAAATTGCTAATCAATCATCATTTGGACTTTGTGGAAATATTTTTACAAGGGATATGAAAAATGCAGTAAAAGTTGCAGATGCATTAGAATGCGGTGGAGTTGTTATAAATGGAGCTAGTTTCTATCGTTCATTTGAAATGCCATTTGGAGGATGGAAATATTCTGGAATGGGAAATGAAGGAGTAATGACTACACTTAAAGAAATGTCTCATATGAAGACAATCGTACTTAAAAATATATTAGATTAAGAATGACAAAAGTCATTCTTTTTTTGATTAAAATTTATATATATTAACATAATGTAATTGGTGGTATATATGATAGATAATTATAAAATAAAATTGGATAATAATGAAGAAATATTATATTTATATATTAATTATAATTATGAATTTAGTAATTTCAATAAAAATAAAAAAAGTATAATAAATAATATTAAAGACTATGTTTTAAAACATAAAATTAGATTTAATGGTAATAAAATAAAATTGGTTATAAGCGGTATAGTAATATGTACTTTATTATTGTCTCATTATAACTTATCAAATAATAGTTATTCATATATATCAAGTGTTGTATTTTCATCTAATTATATTAAACCTAATAATATTATTAGTAGTAATATAATAACTATAAATAAAAATAATAGTATTATACAATTACCATTAAATGAATATTTGATAGGTGTAGTTGCAGCAACAATGCCAATAAATTTCCATGATGAAGCTCTTAAAGCACAAACAATTGTATCAAGAACTTATACATTAAAATTAATTGAAAATAAAATGGTAAATATGTTAAATGAACAAAAATATTTTGATAATGAAGAACTAAAAATGCATTGGCATGAAAAATATAATAATAATTATAATAGATTAAAGAATATAATATATTCAACTAATAATGCTATTATTAAATATAATGGTAAATTAATTAATTCTGTATATCATTTTGTAAGTAATGGATATACTGAAAATGCATATAATGTTTGGGGTGAAAATATTCCTTATTTAAGAAGTGTTGAAAGTAAATTTGATATATATAGTGATTATTATAATAATAAAAAGGATATATTATATAATGATATAAGTAAAAGTCTTGGTATAAGTATAAATGATAAATCAAATATAGTAATATATAAAAATGAAAGTAATAGAGTAAGTAATATTTATATTGACGGTATTGCTTTTAATGGAGTAAAGTTAAGAAATATATTGAATCTTAATAGCGCTGATTATGATATAGTTAAAATAGATGATGGATTAAGATTTATTACAAGAGGTTATGGTCATGGTGTAGGGATGAGTCAATTTGGTGCAAATTATTTAGCAAATATAGGTTATAAATATAGTGATATAATTAATTATTATTATACTGGTATAATATTGGAAGATTTTACTCATTTACATAATACTACTTAAATGATATAATATTCATGTATTTTGTAGTATTAAGGAGTATGTAAAATGAATAATTTAATATTAATATTTATAAAGTTTATTATTTATACTATGAAGTTATTTGGCAAAAAAGCTGGAACTTTACCTGGTAAATTAGCTTTAAAATTAAATAATAATATATATAGTTATTTTAAAATAAATGGTAAGATTATAGTCGTTACTGGAACTAATGGTAAAACAACTACAACAAATATGATATATCAAATATTAAAAAAAGATAATAAGAAAGTAATAGCTAATATAGGTGGTAATAATATTGGTTGGGGTATTGTATCAACACTTATCAATAATTGTAATTATAAGGGTGTAATTAATTGTGATTATTTAGTGTTAGAAACTGATGAACATTGGATACCTAAAATATATAAATATGATAATTTAAAGATCGATACTTTAATTGTTCTAAATTTTTTTAGGGATCAATTAGATAGAGCAGGTGAACTTGAAACCCTTATTTTAAAGTTAGATAATTTTATTAAAGATTATCCATGTAATTTAATATTAAATGGAAATGACCCGAATGTATTAAGGTTAGGTATAAATAATAAAGGGAGAAATTATTATTATGGTATAAATAAATTAAAAACTTCTAAAGAAAAGTCTAATGATAAGATGGAAGGTATTATATGCCCTAATTGTAAGATACCACTAAAATATGAGTATTATCAATATGCACACATAGGTAAATTTGAATGTCCAAAATGTGATTTTGGTAAAATAAAATACGATGTGTTTGCTAATAAAATAGTTGACGATAAGATTTATATTAATGATATGTATATTGTAAATAATCCGAGCTTATATAATATATATAATATTTTATCAATTATTACTCTTTCAAAAATATATAATATAGATACTGTAATAATGAAAGATATTATAAAAAACTATAAATCAACAAACGGTAGAGGACAAAAATTTATTATTAATAATAACTCAGTTATATTACAATTAGGAAAAAATCCAACTGGATTTAATGTAGTATTTAAAGATGCAAAAGATGATAAAGAAAAAAAAGAATTATTGATTGTAATTAATGATAAAATTAATGATGGGTTTGATATATCATGGATATGGGATATTGATTTTACAAACATTGATTCTTTTAAAAGAATTATTTGCTCTGGTTCAAGAGCAAGTGATTTAGCTATTAGAATTAAGTGTAGTAATTATGATATAAATAATATTGTTGTTATTAATGATGAATATAAAGCAATTAATGAATTAATAAATACTAATAATACAAAATATATTATTTCTAATTATTCATCACTGACTAAGATAAAAGAATATTTAGAAAATATTGAAAAGAGGAAACAATAATGGAACTAAACGTATTATGTTTATATCCTAATATTATGGATTTATATGGAGACAATGGTAATTTAGAAATACTAAAATATAGATTAAATAAAAGAGGAATTAATATGAATATTGATACATATACGATAGGTGACGGATCATTAAATTTGTCTGATTATGATTTGATATTTATGGGTGGTGGATCTGATAAAGAACAAAAGTTAGTCGCTAAAGATCTAATTAAATACAAGGATAAAATTAAACATTCAATAAATTCTGGTGCGTTTTATCTTCTTATATGCGGTGCATATCAATTATTTGGAAAATATTATATTGATTCTGAAAATAATAAAATAGAAGGACTAGGTATATTTGATTATTATACTAAATCTTCTACAAATAAACAAAAAAGATGTATTGGTAATATAATACTTGAAACTGATATAACTGGTAAAAATATTAAAATTGTAGGATTTGAAAATCACGGAGGTCAAACAGAAAATGTAGATAGTCCGTTTGCAAAAGTATTATATGGAAACGGAAATAAATTCTTATCAGAATATGAAGGATATTATAATAAGAATGTGTTAGGTACATATCTACATGGCCCTCTACTATCTAAGAATCCAGAATTAGCAGATTATATTATAAAATATTGTTTAGAAAACAAATATAATAAAAAAATAAACTTAACAAAATTAGATGATAAGTTTGAAGAAATAGCAAAAAATGAAATACTAAATAAATATTTAAATAAAGAAAGTAAGGTATAAACTATTTAATTGCTTATATAATTATATTTTTCATAAATTAAAATGAAAGGAGTTATACAATGAAATTTATGAAAAATATGTGTCCTGTATATTTTGGAATTACAGGACCAACTGGACCAGCCGGAGGACCAACAGGCGCAACTGGGCCAACTGGG
>CALVSV010000113.1 GCA_944359595.1 uncultured Bacilli bacterium | reverse complement strand
ATTATCTATAAAATCATCTATGTAATCAGATACATTAGAGATTAAATCTACAAAGTATCTTCCATTATAATAATTAACAAAACCATTTCTATCACTTATTTTTTTTAGTTCATAATTCATTTCATCATATATTTTAGAAAGCTCGGATTTGTCTTTGTCTTTTTTTATTTTCTTTCTATTTGAAATTTCTAATTCTGGAATATCATTTTCTTCTAAATAATAAAGAACAGCAGCAATATGTTTACACATGTATGCACCATCTTCTGAATATGGACACGAACAATAAAAATTATTTAATTCTTTATCATTTGCTCTTATTTCAATTCTATATATTTCAGACCCATCAATATAAGCAGTTACTAAATCTTGTTGGCACCAAATATCTAATATTCTATTTTCTTTATAGTAACTTTTTCCACGTGATAGTATAAGTGGGTCAAAATAATCTTCAAATTCATAATTTCTTAAAAACTTCTTCATAATTCATCTCCTATTCAAAATTTTTCATCTCTAAATTTATACCAATCGTTAATAATATCAAAATTAATGTAAGTATCTTTAAACCTTCTAAATGCACCACTACCATTTAGAGAAATATATAATTAATTTTGAAGTCTAATATCTTCAATAGTTTCTACAAAATCTTCCATCATTTCATATTCATTAATATCAATATCTAGTGGATAACATAATAGATTTTTCAAATAATTCATCTTCATTTAAGTTTTCATAATCTCTAATATAGGGCATCAATTACTTCACTTAATTTTACTTCCATAAAAATCATACTCCTTTCAAAAGTTCTTGATAATTAAATTATACCAAAAAAAGTTGTGTTTTCCCAACTTAAACAATGTTTTATATATAAAATTTAATTTAATACTCATTATTCCCCATAAAAAGAGTATCTCCCGATAAAACAGTATATGTATTCATTATTATCACCTCAATAAAATATATGAAAAAAAGCTATAAAAAGTAATATTTTATAGCTTATCTTGTTCAAATAAGTCTAAAATTTCATTAAATTCTTTAGGAGGCTCGACATTAAATTCCATATATTTTTTTGTTTTTGGGTGTATAAATCCTATAGTTTTTGCGTGTAACATTTGTCCAAAATCATTTATTATTTTTCTTTTACCATATACTTTATCATTAACAATAGGATATCCTATATAATTCATATGAACGCGTATTTGATGTGTTCTCCCTGTTTCTAATTTTAATTCTATTAAAGTTGCTTTATTATATCTTTTTAATACTTTAAAATGAGTTATGGCATGCTTGCTATTGTCTGAAGTAACACAATATTTTTGCCTATCATTTTTATCTCTTCCAATTGGTGTATCAATCTCTCCAGTATCATGTTTTATTACTCCCCAAACAAGAGCAATATAAACTCTATTTAAATCATGCTTTTCCAATAATTTTGATAAATATTCATGTGTTTTATCATTTTTAGCTACCATAAGTAATCCACTAGTATCTTTATCTATTCTATGTACAATACCAGGTCTATTGTTTTTGTTACTTAATTTATCTATATGATAAACTAATGCATTAGCAAGTGTATCTTTATAATTACCACATCCAGGATGAACAACCATTCCACTTGGTTTGTTTACTATTAATAGATCATCATCTTCATATACTATATCTATATTTATATTTTGAGGTATTATTTCTGTTGGTTCTTCTTCATATTCTTCTATTTCAATCTTATCATTTTCTTTTACTGTATAGCTTGCTTTTTCTTTTTTTCCGTTAACAGAAATATATCCTTCCTTAATTAATTTGTTTATTTTACTTCTTGAATAATCAGTTATTTCACTTAAATATAAATCTAGTCTTTTATTATTGTTTGACTCAACTATATACATTTTCATCACTACCTTTAAATAATTCAAAAATCATTAAAATAATACTTATAACAATAAAAGTATCTGCTAAATTAAATATAGGAAATTCATAACCAAATATATTAAAATCTAAAAAGTCTATTACATATCCTAAACAAAGTCTATTACATAAATTCCCTAATATACCTCCTAAAATAAAACTATAATATATAATATTTAATTTTGTTAATTTATTATCTTTTTTAATCATATATATTATTAATATTAAAGCTATAATAGATATAATTATTATAAATAAAGTTTTATCTGTAAGTATACTAAAAGCTGCTCCATAATTATGAACTAAATTAATTTTAAAGAAATCTCCTATTATATTTATACTATTATTTAAATCTAAATAACTAGTTATTAATACTTTTGAAATTAAATCTAGTAAAAATATAATTATTGTTAATATAATAATTTTTTTATATTTTTTCATAAATTTTCCTCTTTCTTTGAATATTCTATCATGAAATTAAGAAAAAATCACTATTTTTATTGACTAAATACTACAAAATGTATATAATTTTAATTGCGTATTGATTCAGCTTTATATATGTTTATGTAATGTGTTTTATTGCATATGCGTTATTAGTAACTAGGTAAGCTGCTAGCGAAAATATTAAAATAAACACCCTATAATAAATATATATAATTCGTCATAACGCTTATGAAAGGAGAGATAAAATGGCAAGATATACTGGTCCTGCTTATAAAAAATCTCGTCGTGTAAATTTTTCAACACTTGAAAACGGAAAGGATATTGCTAGACGTCCATATGGTCCTGGTCAACACGGTAACGCTAGACATGGTAAACCATCTAACTATAGTATTCAATTAACTGAAAAACAAAAAGTTAGATTTATGTATGGATTAACTGAAAAACAATTTAAAAAAACTTTTAATAAAGCAGAAAAAATGAAAGGTGTTCATGGTGAAAACTTCTTAAGATTATTAGAATCAAGATTAGATAATTTAGTTTATAGAATAGGTTTTTCATCAACTAGACGTGGAGCTAGACAAATGGTTAATCATGGTGATGTTTTAGTTAATGGTAAAAAAGTTAACATTCCATCTTATCAAGTTAAACCTGGTGATATTATAAGTTTAAAAGAAAATTATAAAACAAATAAAGTTGTTTTAGATTCTTTAGCAAACATTCAAAAACGTGTTGAATATATTGAGTATGACGAAAAGAAAATGGAAGCTAAATATGTAAGACTTCCAGAAAGAGAAGAACTAAATAAAGATATTAATGAATCATTAATAGTTGAATATTACAGTAGATAAAAAGTGATAAAGGCAAGTGCTTTATCACTTTTTAATATTATTTTAGTTCACACATTGAATTATCAAATAATCTTCTAATTGCTGTACCTAATACTCTACCAGCATTTATTATTTCATTAATACCTTTAATAAATGCATTCATTATAGTACCATTAATATCAAATCCCCCATTTATTTTTTTTAACTCATCTTTATTGATTACTTTCATACGTATCCCCCTTACATGAAAATGGCCTAACTATTCCATCTAATATGCCAATTATAAGTAATATACCACCAGCTATACCTAATACTGCCGCTCCAGATCCCCCATTTATTTTCTTTAGTTCTTCATCTTTTAATTTCATATTATCAATCCTTTCTAAATATCAATTTAAATATTATATTAATTAAAGTTTGTTTATCATATATAATATAACCACTTATAATATTGTTTTCAATATTAAATTTGCTACTTTCTAACTTTAAAGAAATAACATTATATTCTAACAACATATTATCATCTATTACATTATCAATTTTTACGACTTTATACTTATATTTTTTATCTTCTATATATATAGTTTTATTATTAGTAATTTTTTCTAAATCATCTATAGTTACATTACAATTTAAATAATAATTATTATTATCTTTTATAACTATATATTTAGATGAATAAATAATATCAAATTTAATAAACATTAATACAAAAAAAGTAATAAATAAAAATATAATAATTATTATAATTCCAATAAACTTAAATTTTATATAATTGTAATTAAATGATTTATATTCATTAATATTAATATATTTATTCATAGATCAGTAACATAATTAATATTTTTATTATTAACATATAATATATTATCAAATAATAATATATTATCCATTTTATGTGTAACAACTAAAAATGTTTTTGTATTAAATTCTACAAATATGTTATTCAATATTCTTTTTTCACTAGCTGAATCCAATTCTTTTAATGCTTCATCAAATATATATATAGATGTATCACTTAACAACGCTCTAGCAAGTATAATTCTTGCTCTTTCTCCTCCACTAATATTAAAACCATTTTCTTCTAATAGATGATCATATCTTAATGTTTTATTATTTATAATTTTATCTACTTCACATATCTTACATATTTTTAAAAAATAATCATAATTAATATTTCTATCAAGTACAATATTATTATATATAGAATCAGTAAATAGTGTTTCATTTTGCGCTATATAACATATATTTTTTCTTAAATCAAATATATTATAATCTAAGATATTTTTATTATCTATTAGTATTTGTCCTCTACTTACTTCATAATATCGCAATAATAGCTTTAAAAAAGTTGATTTACCACTACCTGTATTGCCTATTATAGCTAATTTCTTACCAACATCAATTGTTAAATTTATGTTTTCAAATATCATATACATATTATTTATTTCATATGATACATTAATAAATTTTATAGTTCCTTGTATTTTCATATCACTTTGTTTGTTTTCATAATATTTTTCGCTATCAATTTCAAATATATCATTAACTCTTAATATTGCTTTATTAAAATATTCTATATTAGGTATTATTGATAATAATTCTTTTATTGAATTTATAAAATAATTATATATTGTAGAAAATAATATTAAATTACCAATAGTTAAATTATTTTGTATTATTTGTTTATATCCTAAAAATAATATAATAAACATAGATAATGAATATACAATTTCATTTAATACATTATTATTATTTAAATATTTTTGTAATTTAAATTTATTATTTAAAAAATCTATACATTTATTTTCATAATTATATATTATTTTATTATGATTATTCATTGCTTTAATACTTTCAAACGAATTTATACATTCTAATAAATATGATGATTGTCTTGCATTACTATTTTGCATCTTATCAATTAATTTTTTTATAATAGGTATAAATATAAATGATACTACTATTATAATAGGTAACAACATTAATAATATTTTAAATAAATATTTTGATATATTATATAAGATTATAAAAGAAAATAAAGTTATAATACTATTAGTTATAATTATAATTATAAAATTAATAATACTATCTTTTATAGTGTTCATATCATTTATTCTTGATATTATATCTCCAGTCATTTTAGTTTTAAAATAATTATAAGGAAGTTTAATAATGTGAGAAAAAGTATTAGTACTTATAGAAAATTCCATTTTACTATTTAAATATATAATTAAATCATTTTTAACAAGATTAAATATAGATCTAAATAATATAGATAAAAATATTATAATTATAATAATATAATAATTTCTATTATTATTTATATTAATATTATCAATAATAGTTTTTAACTGTAATGAAATAATTATAGTAAGTATATATATAATAAAATATATTATTATGCAAACTATAATAATATTTTTATATGCAAATATTATATTATTTACTATTTTTAAAAATGTATTGTTTTTATTTAAAGAAATAATTTTATCTATAGGAATTAATGTAATAATAATATTTGTCCATATTTTTTTAAATTTATCAAAAGATATATTTATTAAGCCTATCGAGGGATCCATTATTTTTATTGTATGTTTTTTATAATTTATATTATATATTACAATATAATGCATAAATGTTTTTTTTAATACAACATGTGCGATAAATGGCGATGATATACTAGATAATTGATTTATATCATCAACACGTAATCCTTCTGATTTAAAGCCAAGCTTTTTAGCGCCCTCTACTATATTATATGCACTTGTACCATACTTTGAAGTATACATAATTTGTCTTAATTTCTCAAGATTATAATATCCTCCGTAATATTTAATAATAGAAGCTAGACAGCATACTGCACAATCGTTAATATTTGCTTGTTTAACAAAAATATTTTTTCTCATAAAACCTCCCACTATATTTAGAAAAAAGATAGTGAAAAGTTTTAAGTTAATTTATTTATTTCTTAATGTATGAAACATATATTGCAATACAATTGCAGATAAATCTTTATATTTTTCTTTTGCAAATTTTATAACTTCTTTTTGTGTAGGTTTAATATCATATATATTACACATTTGTTTAATAGCCCACGTATCTACTGGAAATACATCAAAACGATTATATCCAAATAATAAAATGCAGGAAGCAACTTTATAACCTATACCTTTTATTTGCATAAGATATTTTATCGCATCTTCACTATTTAGCTCATTAATATAATTAAGATCAATTTCTTTATTATATATTTTTTTAATAGCGCCATATACATACTTATCTCTAAAGCCTATTTTTAAATCTCTTAAGTTTTCAACAGTTAATGTATTTAAAGTTTCTATATCTGGAAATAAATAATATATTTTATTATTATATTCTATTTTTTTACCATATCTTTCACATAATAAATTTATACTTTTTTGTATTCTTTCAACTTTATTATTTGCAGAAACAATATAAGAAATTACCATTTCTAAAGGATCTTGCCTAAGCATTCTAAGTCCTTTTGAAGAATTTACAATATCTTTTAAATCATTATCTATATTTATTATTTTGTCCCTAATTATATTATAATCATGATCAAAATCAAAATAATTTAATACTATATTTTCTAAATTGTCCTCGTTACTAGATTTAATAATTAAAGTGTCATTATTCATAGATACATTAATTACTCTATCTTTTATAACTACATCATAAGTATTGTCATCAAGTTTAAAAAATCTAAATAGTTGACCACATGTTATTGTATCACATAAATTTAAATCGCAATTTTTAATTTCTACCATGTATACTTCACTTCCTAGAATCAGTATAACATAAATACGGAAATAATCAAAGAAATTAGTGCGAAACATTGTTTGACAATGATTTATAAAATATGTTATAATTTAAATATAAAATTTATTTTAAATTTAGACTAATAAAAAGAGATGGAAATGGAGGGAGTCTGAGGTAGTCTACTCAGCATAAATTGGAAAAATTAACTGTAAGGCAAGATGAAATATTAGATTATATCAAAAAATACAAAGCAAAACATGGATATCCACCAACTATACGTGAGATATGTACAGCATTAAATAAAAGATCATCAGCAACAGTACATGCACATCTAAATAATTTGGAAAAGAAAGGATATATTAAAAAGGATAATTTTAAGAATAGATCTATAGAATTACTGGTTACTAACAATTATGAATATGAAAATCAAAATGTGTCTAATATTCCTTTAATTGAAAAAATAACAACAAATGATCCTATGGACGCTATTGAAAAACCAAAAAAACTTTATAGTATACCTTCAACAATAATTCCTAAAAATAAAGGTGTATTTGCTATACAAGTTAAAGATGATAGCATGATTAATGTTGGAATATTTAAAGATGATATTGCTATAATAAAAGTTCAAAGAACTGCAAATGATAAAGATATAGTTGTTGCGATAAATGATAAAAAAGAATTAACTCTTAAAACATATTATAGAGATGAATTAGGTATAAGGTTACAACCAGAAAATGACAACCTAAAACCAATTATTATTAAAAAAGTTAATATTTTGGGAAAAATGATAGGATTATATAGAAAAATATAATTCTATTTTTTTAATATTAATGTAAAAAACATATCTAATAAAAATATAATCATAAATAAATAAGATTCACTTTTTTTAATAATTTTAATATGTTTATCAAAAAAAGGTTTTATTATATATATAAAAATAATAGATAATATTGCCCACATAATAGATGTTTCTAAACATATATATTTACCAAAATTATATTGATTTTTAGTATAGTCCCATAAATCAGTATGAAATAATATATATATAATATGTCCACAAACAAATTCTATTAATGTTAAAAATAATGTTGAAATAATTACAAATATAATTGGTTTCAAATATTTGTTAACATTTTCAAACTTCTCGTATATTAAGTTATATAATATTATCAAAAATAGTGCACCTAACCCATATACTGATGCGAATGGTCCAAAATAAATTCCACTATGTCTACAAGATGAATAAAACTTATAAACAACAGATTCTAATATAAATCCTAATATAGAATATATAAAAAAAGAGTTAAAGTAATACATATTCATTCACCATTCCTAGTATGTATTACTTTAACCATATTATACTTTTGTCTTGAGAAATGCGGTGTGATTTGGAGTGTGAGATGGTCATATGTTTTGACAATATTATTTTGGGCAAATAAAGTTTTTTACTTGTTTTTTTCATTGGTTAAAGGAATAATTTCTCAAGACACATATATAATAACACAAATATATAATAGCGCAAATTTATACAAATTATTAAGAAAATTATTTAATTATAATATTTTTAACTAACAAAATCTAATTTTTTGATATATTTTCTACTGAATATTTAACAAAAATTACAAAAAATTCAAAAAATTTTTTTAATTTTTTACAACAAATTTATATGTTGTAGGCTTACCAGCAATATTGTTGAAAAAATTTACTGCATTCTCATCTTTTGCGTACGCCTTCTTTACATTAGATGTTAATGTAAGCATATTTGATTTACTTGTTACTTTTGATATATCAAAACTA
>CALVSV010000112.1 GCA_944359595.1 uncultured Bacilli bacterium | reverse complement strand
ATTTATTTGCTTTTGTTTTTATTTCAGTATCATATATTGGTATTATGTTATCTATTGTTACTGAACCTTCTGTATTATCAGTATATATTATTCTAAGTGTTCCTGCTTGTACTTCTTTTTCACTACTTTCTCCCCTACTAGAAAAATATGCGTAACTTGCACTTATTATAAGTAACATTACTAGTAGGACTGATATTATTATTATACTTATTTTCTTCTTTTTGTTTTCTTCCATTATTAAAACTCCTTTACTATTTATAAAACAAGTAAAGGTTTTTATAAAGTTCAACCCCCCCCGAACATATGTTTGTGTCCGGGAGGGCTTGTTTTATATTTTTCTTCTACATCTTTATTTTATTATTTTATATTTTTATATTCAATATTGTTTTTGTTATTTTTGTGAAACAACCACATATGGATCAGATTTTGTTCCAATTCCGCCACTAATTTTTACATTGGAATTTAAATTTATAACTGGCATTAAGGAAAATGATCCATATCTAATTTCTGATGATGAAATTTGTTTAGAAATGTACATGATTGTATTAGTAGAGTATGGCGTTGATGTTGCATAATCATAGTATTTATATAAATAATATTTATTGTTTATAGAATAATTGTGATTTTGATTATAAAAAACTCCTCCAGCAAACACTGCTTCATCTGCTGAAATTAATCCTATTTTTTGATTGTACTCACCGCCGTATGTATTTGTTGTTTGTGGACACGTAAATGATGGTGTAGGATTTTCTGGATATAATCTGTCATAACCACCTAAATATGAATTTGATGATGATGGTGAAGTATCGTTACAATATCTTGTAGTGGCTATTAAATGGTCAAAGCCTATTAAATTATTTTGATACCATGCATCAAGCTTTTCTTTTATTGTTGATGAAGTTCCATTTTGTGCGTTTGGATTACTATTATCGTATGTATATCCAACATATTTTGCTTCTCCATAATTATTATTGTATTTTATGTTTATTGCTACACGATCATCAGTTATAAGTCTTATAGTTCCATTTCCATTTATACGTATTATTCTAAATAACATAGGTGAACCTTTACTATATCCTCTAGTTCGTATGTCATTTACACATTCTTCTTCACTTTGGTAACCATAATCAATATCATAAAATCCTCTACATTCACTTAATGCAATTTCTTTCGTGTTTGCTGCCCATGGACCATAATTATTACCATTTATATCAAGAACATAGTATAGCCCATCTTCTTGCCAATTTAATCCATCAATTATTACATAATTATCTTCTACTGCTCCTCTAAAATAATATGTATCTCCGTCTGCATCACTACCCTTTATCAATCCTTCATCTGTTGTCGCAACATTATTAAAATCTGGAGTTGTTCCAAGCGGTTGATTGTTTTCTATTATTGCATCTCTTAATAATTTTGATGAAGAAGGGTTTTCTTCATTAAGATATGCTTTAATATCTATAGATGTGTCTCTACTATATTTTTTAGCTACATCTTCTTCTAAATATAAATTATCTATTAATTTACCTATTGTTATATTATCATCATTAGTATCAACATAATAAGATTTCGCTGCATCCATAACAATTTCATCTTGTACTACATCGATATCTTTATTTGAATCTTTTAATACACCTGTTACAGTAATTACCGCTATTGTAGATAAAGCTAGTAAAATTGATACTGTAACTATTAATTCTACTAGCGTAAACCCATTGCTTTTCATGATAACCCTACATTGTTGGGAATATATTTGGTCCAAGAGGTAAACCAGCAACATACCATATAATTATTAAGACTATATAAATTAATGAAAAGAATAAGAAATATGGCATAGTTAATTTAAACGATTTACCTATAGTTATTACATCTTCTTGTTTAGTATATATTTGTAAATAACCCAAATAAATTACATAGAATGCTAATAAAGGTGTAATTAAATTTGATGAAGATATCGCACATCTATAAATCATTTGTGCAAATTCTGGAGTCATAGATGATTGCATAAATAATGGAACAACACTTGGAGCTAATATAGACCATTTTGTTATATAGCTAGGTAAAAATAAATTACCTATTAAAACAAATATAAAGAATAATACTACAAGCGGTAATCCACTAACATTTAATGTATTTAATATGTTTACAAACCAAACATTTACAATCGTACCTAAATTAGTTCTTTTAAATATATCAATAAATTGTGATGCAAAAAATAATAATAATATTAAATATCCAACGTTATTTTTTGATGATGTTATAAAATTTATTATATCGTTATCATTTTTTATAGTTCTTGCACCAAAACCGTAAAATACTGATGATAATAATATTATTGCAGATATTAAACCAACTAATCCTAATTGAAAATATGACGTAGAGCTTAGTAATTGATTTATATATCCTGATTGTGTCTTATCTAATAATATACCAGATCCAGGTAAATTAGGTATTATCATATATATAAATATTGACGTTAATACTACTGCCATTACTAGAGCCATCCATAGTCCTCTTTTTTCTTTTTTTTGTAGTATTATTAATTCATCGTATTCAATATTTCTGCGTGGTAATTTAGGTATTACTATCTTTTCTGTAACTATTGTACCAATTACTACAATAAGAATAGTAGCAATAATCATAAATATAATATTACCCCAAATAGATACATCATAACGTGGATCTAATATTTTTGATGCATAATTAGTATATAATAATAATGAATTATCAACATTACCAATCATAATATTAATTCCATATCCACCGGCAACACCAGCAAAAGCACTAACTATTCCGCCAACCGGGTGCCTTTTAAGAAGTAAAAACATTATTGCGGCAATTGGAATTGTAAATACATATCCAACATCACTTATAAGTGTTGATATAACACCAACGAATATTATTAATGCGGTAAAAAACCAATTAGGAGTATTAGGATTAAATAAAGACATTAAAGACTTCAATAATCCAGATTTCTCCATAACAGATATACCTATTAAAGCAATTAGTAATACTGCAAGTGGCGCAAATGATACAAAGTTAGATACCAAATTACCAGCTATATATTGTATACCTTCTGCATTCAATAATGAATCAACCTCAACAAGTTCATTAGTAACATCACCAGTAGTAGTATCAATAACACTATAAGTTCCTTGTGATAAAAATGAAAATGGATAAGTATTATTTATCTCTATTTTACCTAATAAAGAAAATAATGTACTAATACCTAAGGTTAAAAGAATAAACAATATAATAACAGTAATAGGGTTTAATAAATTTTTCTTTTTATTTTTTTTCATTAGAACACCTCAACTTTTTTTAATTTTTTGTTAAATTCTATTCTTGTTAACATGACTGTTCTATTACAGTTTAAACACTTTATCTTTATATCACTACCAACCCTAATTACTTCCCATCTATTAGTACCACATGGGTGTTGTTTCTTCATAATAACAATTGAACCCAATTTATATTCTCTAGTCTCCATAGCACACCTCCAATTGTGGATGTGGAACATTTACATCACTTTCATCTAATAATATTTCTAATTCTTTTAATATGTTTCGTTGTACACTTGTTGCATCTAAATATTTAGTTTTAAAAGATATTCTATATACAATATTATCTGAAGTAATATTTTCAACACCTAAAAACTCTATATTACCTTCAATGTTTTTAATTTTTTTATCTAAAGACTTACATATTTCATCTAACACTTTATACATTTTATTTATATCATGTTCATGATTAACAGTAATATTAATTAAATTTTTAGTATATTCTTTTGAATAATTTATAACCTCAGTAATATTTCTATTAGATATAATTTTTACCTCTCCAGTATAACTTTTTATTCTAGTACTTTTAAATCCTAAAAATATTACTTCACCTTTAAATGTACCAATTTTTACAATATCCCCTATAGAAAATTGATTTTCTAAAATGATAAATATACCGGCAAAAAAATCTTTCAAAGAATCTTGTAGTGACAACGCAAGCACTGCAGAAAATATACCAAGTCCAGCAATAATATTAGATACTTTAAACCCTAATGCATTTAATATAACCAATATACCAACAACTATTAAAAAATATTTAATTAAATTAATAAATAATATACGTAATGTATTAAATTTTTTAATATCAATATTAGCTTTACTTTTTTGATGTTCTAATATTTTATCTAATATAATTTTTAATATAAAATATATAACAAATAGTAAAATAATAGTAATTACAGTTCTTATTAACGTTTCATTAAATATAAATTCAAATAATTTCATCAATTAATTTTAACGTTTAGTATCTCAAGTATCCTATCTAAATCTTTTGCAGAACTAAACGATATTTCCATCTTTTTGTCTGTAATTTTTACTTTACTACCCAATTTTTCTTTTAAATAATTTTCAACATACATGTATGGTCTATTTTTTTGTTGTTTTTGCTTAACGGGTGAAGCCTTAGTAAATGTATTTTTATTGTCTGATATTAATTGTTCTATATCCCTTACACTAAGTCCTTCATCTATAATTTTTTGTGCTAATTCAATCATAAGATTTTTATCTTCTAATTTACTTAGTGTTCTAGCATGACCCATAGATATTTTTTTTTGATTTATCATAGATTTAATTTCACGAGGTAATCTAAGTAACCCAAGCATATTTGTAACGTGACTTCTACTTTTACCCATTCTATGTGCAAGTTCTTCTTGTGTTATATTAAGTTTTTGAATTAAGTCACTATATGCTTTAGCTTCTTCAATTGGTGATAAATTTTCACGTTGTAAATTTTCAAGAAGCGCAATTTGCATCATATCTGCATCATCAAATTCTCTTATAATTGCAGGAATTTCTTTTAGCCCGGCACGTATACTAGCTTTTACACGTCTTTCACCAGCAACTATTTCATATCCTTTAATACTTTTTTTAACAATTATAGGTTGAAAAACACCGTGTTCTTTAATAGATTCTGCAAGTTCATTTAATGCGTCTTCATCAAAATATAATCTAGGTTGATAAGGATTACTTCTTAATTCAGATAATGGAATTTTTACTATTTCGTCTTTACTAGATTCTAAAACAATCTTTTCTTCTAATTGATCAAAATTTAAACTTTCATTACTGAATAATTGTTCTAATCCCTTACCTAAAGCTCTTCTTTTAGTTTCCATTTCTTTCTATAACCTCCTTAGCTAAGTTTATATATGCTTCTGTTCCTCTACTCTTAGGATCATACGCAATTATAGGTTTACCGTGCGAAGGTGCTTCTGTTAAGCTTATAAGCCTCGGAATAGTTGTATCAGACACTCTTTCTTTAAAATAACTTCTAATGTCTTCGACGACTTCAAGTCCTAAATTAGTTCT
>CALVSV010000111.1 GCA_944359595.1 uncultured Bacilli bacterium | reverse complement strand
AACTGATTATATTGAATATATAAAAGATATGTTGTTTTTTAATTTTGATGATGGTTTATAATACCCAGGAAGTAGTGCTAGAGCTCCTGGAACAGTGAGTGGTGATACAATAAATATATTAGAATCTGATAGATATAAAGATGCAAACATAAAGTTAGAGCCAATAAAGAAAATGAATGATTATTTTGAAAGTAATGCTTCGTTTGTTGATACTGTTAAAAAATATACAGATGAGGGGAAAGTGATAGATTTAGGTGCCAGTGATTATGATTTATATTTAGCTGACGAAGACGGCAATATAATGAAAGACAAGGACGGAAACGATATCTTAAAATGTGCAGTGGTAGACGGTCCACATGCTATGACTATAACAGACGTTAACGCTGATGGTGATTATGTTGTATCTACATGGGGAGATAAATATGTACTAGATGTAGATAGCTTAGATAAGTATACAGAATTATATTTAGTAAATATAAATTAAGAGGTGATTATACGTGAATTTTATGAATGGTTATTATCCAAATACATTTAATTTTAATTTAGCTACGCAAAAAGGATTGACAAATTATAATAAATTATCAGAAAAATATATAGAATTATATAATAAATATAATAAATATTTTTTAAGATTTATGATAGATATATTAGATTTAAATATGTATGATAAATTAATAGGGAATAGTGAATTAGATTTTGGTATATGTAGGGAAAATAGACAAGATGTATATCAAAAGAGTTCGCCACTTAATTATATTTATATTAAAAATAATTTACATATTGAAAAATTATCAGATAATGATTTAAGATTATTAGATGTTTGTAATGATGATAATATATTATTAGATTTAATTAGAAGAACTTATAAAGAAATAATAACAATTAATTGTATTAATAATAAAATGTTAAATAATAATTTTAGTACACAAATGTTTCCTAATTTTTATACAAATTCAACAATTCTTCCTAATGATGCCTTAATTATTGTTATAAGAGAAGGAGATGCGAAAGAAGACTTAACTGGTGAAGAGTTTTGGAAAAATGCAAAACTAAAAAACGATTTTATAGAAGATTTGATAGCGCAAATGAAAAAAGAAATAGAAAAAAAATTAGATTGTAATGTAGAATTTGTTCATTTATATAGATAATTGAGGTGTTTTATGGAAAATAAAATAATGTTTAAAACTATCGATGGAAGAGAAATAGAAGGAACTGTTTTGGCAAAGTTAAATTATAATAATAATGAATTTATATTATATACAGATGATAATATAGATAATATGGATTTAAAAATATTAGCAGCTAAAATAAAATATGAAAATGATAATTTAGTTATTCAAAAAATAGAAGATGATGAATGGCAATATATTGAAAAAGTAATAGATATGTTTAATAAAGTAGGAAGTGATTCTATTGTACATTGATAAAAACGAAAGTTCTAATATAAAAGAAGTAAAACTTTCTAATCAGAAATTATATAAATTAAATAGTGCGATATCACTAGGATTAGTTTTCGCAACACTCTTATCAGGATGCGCTAAAAATAATGATGAAAAAAGTATTTTTGATTTTTCAAATGATACTATAACTACACAAGATACTAATGAAAAAAAATTAGAAAATAAAGATCAAAAATATATTGATGATTATTTAGACTTTTGTAAAAAAGGTTATTTGCGTATGCCATATGGGGAAGATAAAGTTATATATTATAGAATATCAGAATTATTTATAATAAATGATAAAATAAGTAATGATGTATATTTACAATATAAAGATGATAAGAAAGACTTATTAACTAATAAAAAAATACCTAGATCTATATATACAGACTTTAATTTATTTTTTAAATCATCTGTAATGCTAAATATATATGATACATATAAAGATAATATTGAATATCAAAATGAAAATATTCGCTCAATAGATATTACAGAACAAGAACTAAAAAATAGACTTGATAATTGGGATAATACAATATATAATATGTATGCAGATAAATCGAGTAATAAAATATTATAAAAAGTAAAAAAATATATTACTTTTTATTTTTTTATAGAAAAAATATGAAAACAATTGTATAATTAGATACGAGGTGGTTATTATGGATTTATTTAGACCAGATAAATATTATAAAAGTATATATGATGTTAATTATATTGATTTAAAAAATAATGGTATTAAATGTATATTATTTGATTTGGATAATACTCTTGTACCACCAAACGAAAATAAACCTAATAAAAAAATACATGATCTAATTGATAATTTAAAAGAATTAGATTTTAAAATAATAATAATGAGTAATAGTCCTAAAAAAAGACTTGCACCATTTAAAGATGAACTAGTAATTGATTGTTCTGCGTTTTCATTGAAACCACTTAAGAAAAAGTTTAATAAAATATTAAAGGAATACAAGTTCGATTTAAGTCAAATAGTTATTATTGGTGATCAACTACTTACTGATGTTTTTGGGGGCAATAGAATTGGTATAATGACTATATTAGTTAATCCCATAAGTAAAAAAGATTTTAAAATTACTAGTATAAATAGAAGGTTTGAACATTTCATTGAAACTAAATTAGAAAAAAGAAATTTATTTAAGAGAGGAAAATATTATGAGTAAAAAATGTAAGGGATGTGGAATAACTTTACAAAATACTAATAAAGATGTAGATGGTTACGTAGATAACGATAATTTAGATAATGTTGATTTATGTACACGCTGTTTTAGAATGATTAATTATGGTGATTATAAAATATCTAATAAGAGTAGTGATGACTTTATAACTATTATTAAAAATATTAATAATACTAATAGTTTAGTATTATATTTAGTGGATTTATTTACTATTAATGATAATATTAATATGATTAATAAATATTTAAATAATAAAATTATATTAGTAATGACTAAACGTGATATATTGCCAAAATCTTTTAAAGATGAAAAATTAAAAAAATATGTTAAAGATATTAATACTAATAAAAATATTATAGATACTATAATTATTAGTTCTAAAAAAGATTATAATTTAGATAATTTAATAAATATGATTAAAAAATATAATATAGATGGTAAAGTATATTTAGTTGGAGCAACAAATAGTGGTAAATCTACACTTGTAAATAGATTACTTAAAAATTATAGTAATAATTGTAGTTATGTAACATCAAGTATTATGCCTTCAACAACGCTTGATACATTAGAAATAAAATTAAATGATGAAATTACTTTAATAGATACACCAGGATTAATAGATAAGGGAAGTATAATAAATTTTATTGATCCTAAAACTATTAAAAGAATAACACCTAAAAATGAAATAAAACCAAAAACTTTTCAACTTAATAGTGGTAAATCAATACTTATGGATGAAATTGTTAGATTAGACTATGTAAGTGGCGATAAAAATAGCTTTACTGTATTTGTATCTAATAGTGTTGATGTTGTACAGATGAATATTGATACTAGAAAAGAAAAATATATAAATTATAAATATTATGATTTTGATATAGATAATAATTCAGATATAGTTATAAATGGATTTGGATATATAAAGATTGTTAACGCTTGTAAAGTAAGATTATACATTAATAATGATACAAATGTATATGTAAGAAAAAGTATGATATAGGTGATTAAATTGAAGTTTAAAATAGGAAATATAGAAATTAAAAATCAAGTTGTACTTGCACCTATGGCAGGTATTTCTAATCCTGCTTTTATGTGTATTGCTGAAAAGATGAATGCAGGACTTGTATATACTGAACTTATTAGTGCGGAAGCGGTAATTAGAAATAATAAGAAGACACTTGATATGTTAAAAGGTATAGAAGACATAAATATACCTGTTGCTGTACAAATATTTGGCTCTAATGCAGAAGTATTAAGTAATGCTGCTAAAATATTAACTAAACTATATCCAATAAAAATTATTGATATAAATATGGGATGTCCTGTACCTAAAGTTACAACACGTGCTGGAAGTGGGTCTGCACTATTAAAAGATATAAATAAAATATATGATATTGTATCTAGTGTTGTTAAAAGCACTAATGCTAATGTAACAGTTAAAATACGAAGCGGATGGAATAAAGATACTATCAATGCAGTTGAGGTTGCTAAAACAGTCGAAAAAGCAGGCGCTGTAGCTATTGCGATTCATCCTAGAACAAGAGAACAAGGATATAGTGGTGTTGCAGATTGGAAGATTATAAAGGACGTTAAGAATAATGTTAATATACCTGTAATTGGTAATGGAGATATAAAAAGTATATATGATGCTAAAAAAATGATTGATGAGACAGGATGCGATGCAGTAATGATCGGAAGAGCATGTCTTGGTAATCCATTCTTATTAAGAGAGGCTGCTGCATATTTAGAAGACGGAACTATTTTAGATAAAGCAAATTATATTGAAAAAATTGATACTGCCATAAAACATTTTAAATTGTTATTAAAATATAATGATGAACGAAAAGCTGTGTTAGAAATGAGAGGACATATCTCACATTATTTAAAGGGATTAAATAATGTGAGTGAAGTTAGAAATAAATTAACAAAAGTGAATAGTAGTGAAGAGTTAATACATATATTGGAAGACTTTAAAAATAATTATACTGTTGTAAAAAATAAATAAATTTGATATATTAGTATTGTAGAAAAAATGCAAGATAAATTGTAAAACAAGCCCTCCCGGATACGAACATATGTTCTGGGGGGGGTTGCCGTTATTAACCTTAACTTGTTTTATAATAATATAATGAAGTTTGGGTGAGTAACTATGGAAATCTATTTTGATGAAGAAAATTATGTAAGTGCTTTAAATGATGTGGTCAAATTAAGTAGTGATATTTCAAATGTTCTTGGACAATGTTCATTTAATATACCATCCGATTTCGAAGGCGCTTCATTTTTAGAAAGCACTGTATCAATGATTCAAGAATTAAAATCTACTGTAGAAAATTTATTGAATGTAATTATGAGTTGTCTAAGTAAATTGTTAGCCTTGGAAGGTGCTGGAATTGATAGAGAAAAATTATTCATGGAAATTAATGCTAGATTTAATTTTGATTTATTAACTGGAGAAAATGCACAAATGTTTTCAGTATATGTGCTAGGTAGTTTAAATGCGAGTAACTTAATTTCTTATGTATATAAAAATTATAATATACTTATAGGTGATGATAAATATAAATTCGATGCATATATGAAAAGTATTATGAATAATAATAATTCTATAAACGAATTTGCAGCATTTATGGAAAATATACAAAGTGATTTAACAAAACAATTAGAAGATGCTATAGCTAAAAATGATCATAACATGATAATGTTATTAGAAAAAAAACTTGATGAAAACGCACAATTTATGAAAAAAGCATATGAATACAGCAACATATATAAAAATAAATCAAAAGAAGGAAGAAAAGTATTGTCAAATTGGATAAAAAATATAAATACCGAGCTTAATTCAGATCTTAATTTAACTGATGAAGAAAGAATTAGTTTAAATAAAACAAAACAACAAATGAATTATATTTCAGAACAATTAAATTTAAATGTTAAAAATAGATCAATATCTAGTACTGATGTAGATTATTTTTATTCATTACTTACTGTTATGTCTTTTTCTGATGCCGTACAATATTTTAATGAATTATGTAAAAATAACAAAGAAAGCGATAGTAAAAAAGAAATAAGAAATATTGTTAATGAAAGTAATTTTTTAGTAAAGCTAGGAAAGGTTACGGGATTAGCCGCTAAAGATGGAGCCCTAGAATTAGCTAAAAATGCGTTAGAAGTATTTATACCAGGAGAATCTACTACAAACAATACTGATTATAAATATAACAAATTTAAAGAATATTCGAATACTGGATGGGATATATATACTGAAGTCACTAAAAAGGCAACAAAATCCGCGATAATAGCTATTATTACAGCTCCGTTATCAATAGCTACTGGCGCAACACAAGCGCTTTCAGCATCTAAATTATTTAAGCTATTTAAAAAAGGTAAAAATATATTCCAATATGCATCAAGTGGACATAAAGTGTATGCTGAAGAAGTTAATGCAGGAACGAACAAAACTCAAGCGCTTGTAGTTGCTTTAACTGAAACCGCAGCAAATGTTGGTATTGATAAAACACTTGGAGGTGTTAGTGGAAAGTATAAGGAATCTTTAAAAAATGCGACTAAAAGTTTCGTGAATTCTTCTGCTGGTAGTAAAATAGTCGGAAAAGTTGTAAATGAAAATTCAGAAGAATTTGTAAAAACAGTTGTAAAAAAACTTGAAGAAAAAACAGTAGATGAAACAATGGGATACGCTAAAAAAAGTGTAAAAAAAGATTTTAATGAAAAAGTTGAGACTGTAGCAGATTTAATAAATGGTAAAGAAGAACCAATTGAGGTAATAAAAGACGATGAAGAAGTAATAGATTATCAAACAACGACTGATAAATCAATTAAAGAAAATAAAGACGAATCTAAAAGTGGTGTTATGCAAGCAAAAAATGTTCAAACAATTGTAAATAAAAATACTATAGATACAATGAATAATCAAGGGAAAGTATACGAACAACAAAGTGAAGAATTAATAAATAAACATATATCTTAGTAACTACTTAGTATAGAAAAGAAATGAAAAATATTAAAAAAGTCATACAAAAATAGTAAATTATTATTGATAAATACGATTTTTAAGTTAAAATGTCCTATTGTAAAATATAATATAATAATATATACTATAAATGTTACTTAGGGGATATGGTAACGCTGAGGAGCGACCAGAGCATTAAGTAATGACATGCGAAAAAGGAAGTCGATTATAGAATAGATTTCTTCTATATTACTTCCTTTTTCGGTGTCAAAAGCGTTAAACCTCGGGAAAATATTATTATCAGTTCATAACAATTTAATGATTTGTTAAAGCCTTATAAAACAAGGCTTTTTCATTTAACATAATTTATTAAGGTTTATAAAAATAACTTTATTATTAACGTTTAGTATCTGATTTTGGTATCTAGAAATTTATACTGCCACATTATTATATTCAATACATTTTTCTTCTAATAATTTAAAATCACAACATCTTTCAGCAATACTCGAATCTAATGTACCATTTATATATTTATCATATAGTTTTTTAGATCTCCCATATAACTTTTCATCATTACGATTTAACCAATAGATTTGTTCTTTTAATAATTTTGTATATTTTTCTTCTGATTTAGTTAAACATTCTTTATTCAAATCTAATTTGATAATATTATTTTCAGTAACAGGCAACATATTATTAAAATTAATTGCACCCAACTTACCATTATCTATCTTTAAAAAATCTAATTTAGATTTTAATTTTATGTGTTTTGGTTTGGGACTAGATAAAGGTGCAAAATACTTACAATTATTTACTTCAAATAATACACCAACAAATGGTCTTAATTCTTTTTCGTTATAATTATAGGGAACTTTATCGTCAAATTTTCTTAAATAGTTGCAATATTCCGTATCTAACCTAACTAAAATTAAAGACTCTTTCATGATATCACCTTCAATAAGCATTATATACCAAAAATCTACAAAAAAAATTGACATTTACAATAAAACTAGAGTGTGCTCTCTAGTTTCTTTTTTTAGTTCACTGTTATGGCCGGAATCGCCGCTTTTTTAAGGTCCTGTTAAAGCCGGAATCGTTTCTTTTTTTAGTTCCTCTTATA
>CALVSV010000110.1 GCA_944359595.1 uncultured Bacilli bacterium | reverse complement strand
CCCATAAAACATATTACCATCTTTCATTTCAAATATAGCTGCCACTTTAAATTTAGAATATGGTGAATAACTTCTTTTAAGCAATAAACTTAATTTGTTTTTAACATAATCGTTCATATGATCAACTCCATGACTAAATTATAATATAAATATATATATTAGTCAACAAACATCTGTTTATAAAAAGTAAAGGATAATATTATCCTTTACTCTTTACATCTTTTTTATCATCATCTAATACTAATGTTAAATTTATTTTTCCTTTTTTATCCCATTCGATTGCTTTAGCTTTAACTATATCTCCTGTTTTTACAACATCTTTAGGATGTTTTACTCTATCTTTAGACAATTTAGATACATGAATAAATCCTTCACATCCTGGCCATAACTCAACAAATACACCAAAGCTTTCTACATTTAATATTTTAACTTCATATATTTCACCAATAACTGGTTCTCTAACTATAGCTTTTATTTCTTCCATAGTTTTATTTATAACGTCCATATCACTATGATATATTATTACTTGTCCATCATCTTTTAAATCAACTTTTACTGCATTAACATCATTAACACTTTTAACATTACTACTTTCTAATATAATTCTAGTAATAGTATCTCCACCACGACCAATTACATCTTTAATTTTATCTGGATTAATATTAAATGTAACTGTTTTAGGTGCATATTTAGACACTTCTTTACGAGGTTCTTTTATAGTTGATGTAATTACATCTAATATTTGTAATCTAGCTTTTTTAGCTTGAATTAATGCATCATGTAATATATCTTTAGTAATACCTTTTATTTTAATATCCATCTGTAATGCACAAATACCATTTTTTGTACCTGCAACTTTAAAGTCCATATCTCCTAAATGATCTTCCATACCTTGAATATCTGTTAATATTTGATATTTATCACCACTTGTTATAAGTCCCATCGCAATACCGGCAACTGGAGCTTTAATAGGTACTCCGGCAGCCATTAAAGACATACAACCAGCGCATATACTTGCTTGTGATGATGATCCATTACTTTCTAATATTTCTGATACTACACGTATAGTATATGGAAATTCTTCTTCACTAGGTATTACTTGTGCAAGTGCTTTTTCACCTAACGCACCATGACCTACTTCACGGCGTCCAGGAGCTCCATATCTACCAGTTTCTCCAACTGAAAATGCTGGAAAGTTATAATGTAGCATAAATCTTTTTTCATCTTCAATAGATAAACCATCAAGAACTTGATGTTCACCTAACGCACCTAATGTTGTGATTGATAATGATTGAGTTTGTCCACGAGTAAAAAGTGCAGATCCATGTGTTCTAGGTAATATATCTATACTAGCAGATAATGGCCTAATTTCATCCATTCTTCTTCCATCAGCTCTAGTGTGTTCCAAAACTACAATATTTCTAAATAATTCATATTCAATACTATCCAATATCAATTTTATTTTTGTTGTTAATATATTTATTTCATCTTGATCCATTTCTTCTTTATATTTTTGAGTAATTACTTCAACCACTTCATTTTTTATATTATCTAACGTATCATATTTTTCTAATTTATCTTTTATTCTAAGTGCATTATCTATTTTTTCACGGCTAAGTTTAGACACTTCACTTCTTAATTCATCACTTATATCTAATTTTTCATATTCCATCTTTTCTTGACCAATTTTTCCAATTATCATCTCTTGAAATTCTACTAATTCTTTAATAGCTTCATGACCAAACATAAGTGCATCTAACATGTCAGCTTCACTTACTTCTTTAGCAGATGATTCAACCATATTTATAGCTTCTTTTGTACCAGCAACAGTTAAATCAATATCTGATCTTTCTGATTCACTAACTGTAGGATTTATTATAAACTTACCATCTACACGTCCTACTTTTACAGCAGCAACAGGTCCAAAAAAAGGGATCTTACTTATTGAAGTAGCAAGACTTGATGCGAATAACGCAGTAATTTCTGGTGAATTATCTTGATCAACAGATAATACAGTATTCACTATTTGTACCTCGTTTTTAAAATCTTCTGGGAAAAGTGGTCTAAGTGGTCTATCTATCATACGTGCAGCAAGTGTTGCATTTTCAGTAGGTCTTCCTTCCCTTTTTATAAATCCACCAGGTATTTTACCAACTGAATATAATTTTTCGTTATACAATACCATTAATGGAAAAAAATCTGATAATAAATTAACGTTTTTACTAACTACAGCAGTTGATAGTATTACTGTATCACCATATCTAACTAAAACACTACCATCTGCTTGTTTAGCCATTTCACCATTTTCTACTATTATTTTTCTTCCTCTAAAATCTAATTCAAATGTTTCCTTCATATACTCCTCCATCATAAATTAAAAGACACTTAAAAAAAGTGTCTACTTTACCAAATTATTTTCTTAATCCTAAACTTTTGATTAGTTCACGATATCTTACTACATCTGTTCTTTTTAGATAAGAAAGTAAATTTCTTCTCTTACCAACTTTCATAAGTAATCCTCTTTTAGAATGATAATCATGAATATGAACTTTTAAATGTTCAGTTAATTCTTTGATTTCTTCTGTAAGAAGAGCAACTTGTACTTCAACAGATCCAGTATCTTTTTCATCTCTAGCATATTTTTTAACTATTTCTTCTTTTTGTAATTTAGTTAATGCCATATTAATTTCTCCTTTCATATATTGTATACTCCAAAATCTTGGTATAAGAGCGGAGATCTCTTAAACTAAGAAATCAGAAATCTATTATATAATACTATAAATTCAAAAATATTTCAACTATATTTTTAATTTTTAATACAACTTGGAGCTAATTTAGTTGCACTAGCATCAATAGTACATCCCAAATTAATATATTCTTCTATATCTTCTTCGTCTAACAAGTCATTATTTATTAATGTACTTAATTCAATTTCCCCACTACATTCATTAAAATTACAATAACTATCTTTAGCATCTATAACTATTTGTTCAACTCTCTTCTTTTGTTTTTCTTTATTATTGTTATTCATAGTAATAACACTAGGTATAGAAATAGCTGCAGCAGCGAGCAATATCGCAACAGTTACAACTATCTCAACTAATGTAAACCCTTTATTTTCCATAATATATTCTTATATCCTCCATTAATTTATTATTAAATTTTCTATCTTTAATCATATCAATCTCAAATTTATATGGTGGATAAGATCTATCCTTTTCACCATCTATTTTACTAACATATGGCGTTTCTAATATTTTTGGTATCCCCTCTAATCTTTTATTATAAATAATATTTATTAGTTTATCAAAACCTATAGTACCATATCCTATATTTTCATGTCTATCTTTACCAGATCCCATAACATTTTTACTATCGTTAATATGTATACACCCAACACTATCAAGCCCTATCTTTTTATCTACTTCATCCAAAATCTTATCAAAATCACCAACGTCATATCCTCCATCGTTCAAATGACATGTATCTAAACAAAGTCCTAACCTATCGCTTTTTTCTACATTATCTATAATAGTTTTTAACTCATCAATACTTTTACCGCATTCGCTTCCTTTACCAGCCATAGTCTCAAGTAAAATGATTACATCACTATCTCTATCTAAAACTTTATTTAAACCATTTACTATGTTTTTAATACCGACATCTGTACCAAGTCCTACATGTGATCCTGGGTGTAATACTAACTTCTTAATATGTAGTTTTTCACATCTTTTAATTTCTTCTTTCAAAAATCTAACAGCAAACTCATGTTTTTGCTCATCCCCACTAGCTAAGTTTATTATATATGGAGCATGCACTACAACATTTGAAAAATCAATCCCATTGTTTTTAGCTAATTTACGTGCTTCATTAGTCAATTCGTTATCTATATCTAGTCTTGTTGTATTTTGGGGAGCTCCAGTATAAAACATGAATGTTGTTGCCCCATAACTTATCGCTTCTTTTACACTACCAAGCAACTGTTCAGGTTTACCATACGATACATGCGATCCAATTATTAAGTCCATATAATCAACTTCTTTCCATAAACATTATATAACAAATTACTTAAAAATAAAAACATTTTTATAAAGTTAAAACTATTTTTTTTCTAATATTAAAACAGATTTATTTTTAAAGATTTGATTATATTTATCATATTCTTTATCTTTTTTATACTTATCAAATATTTCATAATTAAATATTATTAAGTATTCTGAGTTTTTTTCCTCTCCCCACATATATATATTATATCCATCATAATATTCTAATATATTTCCTTTGTAATTTATTTTAGGTATTGTATCTGTTATCGCTTCAAACCATCTTCTTTGCCAGTACGTACCGATCATCGCAATTTCATTTCTATCATTTACTAATTTATTTTTATTATTTATAATAAATTCTAGTGACTGCATACTATATTTATCTATTACTTTATCCTTTTTATTAATTGTTAAATAATTATTTTTGTATATATCAACTATTTCATTATATGAACTTATATTTCCAATGTCATCAATTCCAACAACAAGCTTATTATCAAAATTTAAACATGAAATAATTATAAAAATTGGATAAACCAATAATCCATATCCAACTGCATTATTGTTTGTTAATAAATTATTTGATGATTTATAAATTAAAT
>CALVSV010000109.1 GCA_944359595.1 uncultured Bacilli bacterium | reverse complement strand
ATAATATTAGGTCTTGTTATATCATCAATAATATCTATGGTTATTACAACTTTATCTTCAACATATAATATTATAGATTTAATTATTGGTATTATATTAATGTTTATAGGTTATAAACTAATTTTATTAATTAAATAATAAAATTACCATCTTCAAATATTTTAACAGTATCACCATTATATGTTATAGCTTCTATTTCTAAATCGTTAGTACCAATCATAAAATCTACATGTGTAATAGATTTATTTAATTGTTTTATTTCGTATTCATTATCATTATTTATATTAAAGTCTTTTATTGCTGATTCAAATGAATCACCAAGAGCCAAATGACAAGATGAATTTTCATCATATAACGTCTCATAAAAACATATATTAGTTTTAGATATAGGCGAATTATAATCAACAAGCGCAACTTCACCTAAATATTTAGCTCCTTCATCAGTATTTAATATGTTTTCTAACGTATCTAACCCTATTTCTGCATTATAATCTACTACTTTACCCTTTTCAAATTTTAAATAAAATTTATCTATAATTTTACCATTATATACTAGTGGTTTAGATGAATATACTATCCCTTCTGCACTATATTTCATAGGAGATGTAAATATCTCAAAACTAGGCATATTAACAATCATAGGTTTTTCATTTCTATACTTTTCATCAGCTCCTAAAAATCTTGTAGTATTTGATATATCAACTTTAAAATCAGTTCCTAAACTATTTTTATATACTAATGTTTTAATATTTAAATTATTTAATTTAGTATATCTATTAATATTATTTTCTATCTCTTTATCCCACATACGTTCTGGGTCATCATAACTTGCATAACAAATATCTAAAATTGTATTCCATAATGTTTCATAGCCGTTTATGTCATTAGGAAATAGCTTTTTAGCCCATTCTTTAGTCGCAGCCGCACCAATACACCATGATATATTCATATTTGTTTCTTCTTTTCTAAACAAAGAACAACTTTTCTTTGAAAAAGCATCTAATTCAAGTTCTTTTTCTTTATATTTTTTATCAACTTTTGTTTCACAAAAACTAACTAAAAATAAAAATGCATAGTTATTTTTAGTATATATATCTAATTTTTCTTTATTAAAATAATCGTTGTCAAATAATTCATTAATATCTTTATTTTCTATTAATGCTGCTCTTATTTTTTCACTTTTAAAATCTAAATCAATATTCTTTATTCCCATTTTTAATGCTTCTTCATACATTATATATGCAAACTCGTAAGCATCGGGCGCTATATTAATATATAATCCGTTATTTTCTATAACTAAACACTTATTTAATAATAATTTTGCATACTTTCTTAATTTTTCTTCCATATAAATATCACCATCTTCATTGTATCATAAACATAGTCGAATTTTAACGTTTATTAGTAACATTATTAGAAAATATAAATAAAATATATATGAAACGGGGGAAATTCTATGAATTTGTTATTTATTGGTGGAGACATGAGATATATTAAGATGATTAAGGATTTAAAAAATAAAAATAATATTAAAACTATTGGTTATGACAATCAAATATTTGAAGATATAAAAAAATTTGATATAAAAGGTGATAATATAAAAAATATTGATATTATTATATTACCTATTACTGGTATAAAGCAAAATTATGAGGTGGATTCGTGTTTTACAAATGAAAATATCATATTACCTAAAAACTTTTTTAAAAATTGTAAAAAGAATACATACATTTTTACTGGTAAAATAAATGATATTCTTTTATCAATGATAAATGAAAATACTATAATAAATAATTTATTAGATGATTATGAAATTAAAAAAGGTAATTCATTAATAACTGTTGAAGGTATATTAGATGATTTAATAAAGAAAAGAGCTGGTAAAACTATTACATTATCTAATATATTAGTATTAGGATATGGTAATATCGGTAAACCATTAGTAAATATATTAAATATTTTAGGAAGTAATGTTTGTGTTGGTATTAAGGATAAAAAAGATTACGTAGAGTTAAAAAATAAAGGAATAGATGTATTTTATACTGATGATCATGATAAGTTAAAAAAACATCTTTCAAATTTAAATACTATTATAAATACTGTACCATCTAATATAATAACTAGCGATATGATAAATTGTATCAATAAAGATTGTTATATATTAGATATATCAAGTTATCCATATGGCTTTAATAACGATGATATAAAAAATAATAATTATAATATTTATAGTAAAATACCATCTAAATATTCACCCGTTGTATCAGGATCTTTACTTGAAAAGAAATTAAATTCTATTATGGGAGGAAAAAAATGAAAATCGGTTTTGGTATAACAGCTTCTTTTTGTACATTAAAAACTGCGCTTGAACAACTTATGTTGTTAACTGAACTAGGTCATGATGTGTATCCTATTGTATCAAGTAATATTTGTAAATACGATACACGATTTGGTAATAGTGAAAAGATAATAAAAACTATAGAGGAAATAACAGGAAAAAAGGTTGTATCAGATATTGTCGGTGCTGAAAAATTTGGACCTGCTAATAAGATGGATGTTATGGTTGTGTTGCCAGCAACTGGTGATTTTATTGCTAAAATGGCAAATGGAATAACAGATAATCCTGTTAATTTAGCCACTAAAGCAACACTTAGAAATCAAAGTCCTATAGTTCTTGCAGTATCAACAAATGATGGACTTGGATTAAATGGTGAAAATATCATGAAACTTATGAATACAAAAAATATATTTTTTGTTCCGTTTGGACAAGATAACTATGAAAAAAAACCAAATTCATTAATTGCGCACTATGATTTATTAATACCTACAATTAATAAAGCAATTGAAAACAAACAATTTCAACCTGTACTAAAGGAATATAAAAAAACACTTTAAAAAGCAAATGTAGAATTTACATTTGCTTTTTACCTATTTTTTAATTTTTTCAATTATACAACTATGTTTTTTAGAATTTTTATCATAGTTAATTCCAACTAAGATTATATCACCCTTATATGATTTTAAACTATTAGTATATTTTTTATTTTTTATTTGAT
>CALVSV010000108.1 GCA_944359595.1 uncultured Bacilli bacterium | reverse complement strand
AAGAAGCTTTATCCTAAAGCTTTGTTTCGCCGACCGAATAGGAAGGAAAAGCAAACAGGATGTTTGCGACAGAAATTTGGCTGGACTTTTAATGAATTTTTAGGACAAAAATTTATTAAAAGCGATTCCCCTTAATATAATTTTATCCACTATTTATCAATAAGTTATATGATTATTCTTTTTAGTTTCTCCAAGAATTTTACCAAAAATGATATTTATTGAAACCATTGTTTGAGTTGTTTTGTTGTATGCATCAAAAATTCTTCATATTAATTCAAGCAGTTTGTTTTATAATATATTGTTATAAATAAAAATCTATTTAGACATAATCTAATAAAAAATTCGATTTATCATATACTTTCTCACATATAATATTGACATACATATTGAAATTACATAATTATTTCTAATATATGTACTATGGACAATTAATAATTCCTGTAATATAATAATGCTTTTAAAAATATCTTCTTTAATAAATATCTATATATTTTTATTACTTACATATATGATAAAAGTGTGATTATAAGCATTAAATGTATAATAAAAAGTAATAAGTATACATCAAAAGATTTATATTGGCCACAGGCTCACAAAATTTTATATATACATAAGTATTGTAATCAAGAAACTAACAAACTTTCATCGTTTATTTCGCTTAACTGCGTAATGGACTTAACTTTACTTATAAAATCGGATATACCATAATATGGAACACTTATTTTCTTTTTAAATTTAACATACTTCGCATACTCAATTGCATCTTGATGAATATTAGGTGCAATAAAAACGCTAAATTTATCTTTACTATTATTACTTTTATTAATATAATCTTGTAAATGTCTTACAATAGGAATCATCTCATTTACAGTTTGCGTCCTATCTCTGAGTAAACTTACCTCAATGTAACTCTCCACTTTATGATCATATGCAATAATATCTGCTTTACCACCACTTGCAGTAAAAATAGGATACCCTTCATCATCACATTTATAGTTAGGAATCACATCTATATTGCTAAATTTTTTAACCAAATACATAGCTGTTAAAAATTCTAACCTTAGTGGTTTATCTATTAATTTTAATAGATTATCTCTACTTGCCTTATTTTTATCACAAGTTATAATAAGCTCATTTTCTATTGACTTAATATCGTAGCTTTGTGATATTTCTTTTAATTTAATAATTTTTATATCATCATTTGTAGCTACAATAGGTTCTTCTAGTAACTGCATATCAATAGTTGACATGTATTCATAAAATTTTAACCTACTATCATCAATATCATCCATATAGTTTCCAGCAAAAGAAGAATTTAATGACGCAATATATTCGGCCCTTATGTGCTCATTACTATTGATATCGAGAAATTTTCCATTTCCACGAAGAGATATTAATCCTGTAATTCTCATTTTTCTAATATATTCATCAACAGCTTCTTTTGTTACTTGACTAATTTTAAATCGCTTTCGATTATTACTTTCTAATAACAGTAAACATTTTTCATAGATAAATTCATCTGAATATCCAAAATTAATAGAAGTTTTCTTGTAACTTTCTTCCCTTAAACAAATAATATAATCATATAGCTCATTTAAATTGTTATTTTGCCAACATAAAAGTATAGGTATTTCTTTAATACAAATAGGACGTTGTTGCTCTTGTTTTAGTTTTTGTAAAAGTTGAATTAAGAGCCTAAAAGGAATATTATGATTTTTATTTTTCTTATATGGATTACCAACTTCATACTTAGATAAAACATTTAAAAATATATTACCAACCCTTTCTTCATCAACATCTTGTCTAAAAGTATTTGTTTCTGTATCATAAAAGGCATTTATTAATAATTTTGCACTATCACTTATTAATATTTTTTGATTTTTAGCATAATAACAAAATCCAAATTCACTCATTAATTTATAAAAAGTATCAAAACGACTTTCCCAACCCTTATTAAAACCTCTTTCTTTATGCTTTTGACTACAATGCTTTATTATATAATTTAGATTTTCCTCTGAAAAAGTACAATTATCATCATCCAAACATGCCTTTAATTTAGCAGTATTCTTAACAATATTTGGCACAAAAAGTTTGTGAGTAAGAATCTCTTTTATAATATTCATAATGACTTCATGTGTAAGTATTTGATTTTCATACTTACTTATAATAGCCAAAAAACTACCTATACGATATGGGTTTCTCATAGTTGTAGAAAAACTTAAAATTTTTCGTTCAGCCTTTTTTTTCATATGCATTCCTCATAATTGGTAACAAAAATTTCTTTACTATCAGTCTTAATAGTATTATCGTTAAAACTAATGTAGTTACTATTAATATTAAAGATTTTGTATTTTTTACCCCATGTTTTTATAATCTCATTCACATGACCTTTATGGTTTACAAGATTAGTAATACCAAATTTAATTCCTTTATCATTTAAATCATCCAATATATCATATAAATCATATTCTTTTTTTATATCCCACAACTTATTGTATTCACTATTCGAAATTAAATAAGGTGGATCTAAATAAATATAATCACCTTCTCTATATTCCACTTCATTAAGAAAGTCTACATAATTTTTATTTTTAAAACTTATTTTATTTATTTGCATAAACTCAGTATAATTTTTAAGAGCATTATATACATTAGTATTAAAATCTACATTACCTACAGGTAAATTAAATAAACCACTAGCGTTAAATCTAATTATACGATTAAAACCATAAATTAAAAGTATATACAAATAAAGTATGTTATTTTGATTATTATTATAGTCATTTTTTAGTTTTTCATAAGCTATTTTATTATATTTTGCATAATATGTTTTAACATATTTTTTTTTAAAACTCTCTGGAACAGTTATTCCTTTAAATGAGAATGATAAACCATAATTATAAATTATTTGAGACAACTTATCTAACAAAGTATTTATATCAAATTTACGTAATGTATTATGTATATTAATAATATTTACATCAATATCATTTACTAAATACTCATTTGCTTTAGTGTTTAAAAACACACTTCCACCACCAACAAATGGTTCAATAAATCTATTTATACTTTTAGGAAACAATTCGACTAATTGTCCCATTAACTTATATTTATCTCCAACATAAAAAAGTGGTGAACGAACAACTTTCATTATTTCACCTCTACTAAAAATAAAAATTCTTTATGGTTGTCAAAATTAGTTTTACCAGCATTGAAATAATTATATTTTTTTTCAATAATTTTTAACTTACCTTTTGAAGTCAAAATACTTTTTAATTCATTAAAACTTATTTTGTTTTGTGATGAACTAGATTTAGAAGAATAAGTATTATTATAAGTCAAAACAATTTGTTTGCAATCAAGATTATCAACTAAATCACTAAGGACATGTGCAGCATTTGAACGACAATATTCACTCATATTTTCTTCTATTGGTTTTAATGCTACCCCACTAAGTCGTGGTTTTTCCCATTTAACTAGATTTTCATATAAGTGATAGAAACGACTATACTGTCTTGAATTATAAGGTGGATCAATAAAAACAAGATCAGCTTTAATATTTTTAGCCAGTTGATTAGCATCTAGTCTATAAATTTCAATTTTTTTATTATGATTAATTGGTGTTATTAACTCAAACACAAACTTATCTTGAGGTATCTGAGTCTTTCTATATGCTTCATAATGCCCTACTGTATTTGATATTTTATCCATTGAATAAATCAAACTCGCCAACAAAATATGTATATATATATCATCCAACTGTAATGTATCAATATACTCTCTTATTGAGCCTATTTTTATACAATCATTATGACTAAAAAATTTATCACTAAAGTTATCACTAAAATAATTTTGTGCTAACTTTATATCATTATTAAAAAAGTCTTTAAGTTCATTTAATAATTTAAAATTAGCATCTTGACCTAAAAAAAAGGCAGAATAGATAATTTCATTAGAATATAGTAAATCATTCAATATAATATTTGTTATTTGTGGTATATTAGTAAACTGTTTAGACACAACACCACTGCCTGCAAAAATATCGCACACAATCTTTATATTTTGTAATTTTAAATTTTCAAATATCCACTCTATTAGTTTGGTTTTTGAACCAATATATCTGCGATTATTAATATTAAAACCTGTCTGTTGCATCACAATAAAGCCTATTATTATTTTTGTTTATACTAGCAAATTAAGTATAAAAAATCAATACAAATGAAACATTGTTGGACTTTCCCGACTATAGTTTATCTATACTTTCAATATTATTATGACTAGGTTAATAATATCTTTTTCTTATTATAGTAAATTAAACTTAAATAAGTTTATATATATTATGTAAATAATAACCAAAGCTATCTTAAACAAAATTCATAGTATCTATTATAAAAATAACATATTAACTCACATTACCCTACCAAACTTTTGATATTATTTAGTTCATTGTTCATTTTTAATAATGTATTGCGGATATCAATATCATTTTGCAGGTTTAAGAAATATTTATCACTTACGTTAAAATATCTTGCCAGTCGCAGAGATGTATCAACAGTGATTTTGCGTTTATCTTTTAATATATCCTGTATGCGAGATGTTGGAACATTTATAT
>CALVSV010000107.1 GCA_944359595.1 uncultured Bacilli bacterium | reverse complement strand
CTAAAATAGAGTAGCTATTATATTATGAACTTAAAAATGCTTCTTACATATATTAATGTAGGAGGTATTTTTAATGAGGTTTTCAGATGAATTCTTTAAAAAAGTAGAGAATAAAACAAACGTTAATAAAGATACAATTTTATCTTTGGCTAAGAAAATACAAAATAAAGATATGCAAAATGAGGATAACTTAAGAGACTTAATTAAAGAAATAAGCGGTATTGCTGGTAAAAATATTTCTAAAGAAAAAGAAGATAAAATTGTTGGAGTTATTAAAAATAATAAAGTACCAAACGATCTATCTAAAATGATAAAATAACTACATTTAATCTGTAGTTATTTTATTATCATCATATATTGCTTCAGTTGGGCAATTTTCTATTGCATCATTAATATTATCTTTATTTGCTTCATAATCAAAACTTGATTTTATATAAGCAATTCCGTCATCATCTAAATCAAAAACATCAGGTGAAAACATTGTACAACTTCCACAACCAATACATTGATCTTTATTTATTCTAATCATTATTAGTCACCCTTTCATTAATAAATTATATATATTAATTCAAAAAAAATCAATGAATATATTTCTTTTTGCGATAAAATATGATATTATTTTTATAGTAAGTAGGTGATATCTATGAATAGCAGAATGGATAGATATAAAAATTTAGAAGAAAAAAATGAAAATACTATGTATGGTAGATCGAGTAAAAATAAAAATTTATACGATGATTCTAATTATGATGTGTTTTCATCTAATGAAACTATAATAGATACTAGTAATGAAATAGATATTACTAAATTAAAAGAAATTATAAAAAGTAGAGAAGATTATAAGAAAGAACATGCTTATAGAACATTAATAGAAGATAAACAAAAAGAAAGTTATGATTATATAAAAGATTATAATACACATGAATATGAAGAAAAAAATTATGATATAAATACTTTGTTAAACAAAGTAATAAAAGAAAAGCATGAAAATAATAATAAAAAGCTTATTAATACACAATATGATATACTTAGTAAATTAGATGTTAGAAGTAAAAAAGTTAATACTAAAGAAGAAGATGATAAATTACAAAAACTTATTGATGATATAATAAAAAAAGATGAGGAAGAAGAGATACAAGAAGAAAAACCTGTAGATTTACTTGAGGATTTATTGGGTGATAATACATCAATAACAGAAGGTTTTAAAGATGAGAGTAATAAAACATTACCAGCATTAGAAAAAAATAACGATGATTTTCTTGCTGATACTAAATCAAATAAATCTATAGATGATTTCTTAGAAGATTCTATTGTATTTGATGATGATGATTTTGAAGACTTTAAAAATATAGAGAAAGAACATAAAGGGAATACCGTTTTAAAAGTAATAATATTTGTAATTGTTGTAGTACTTTGTACAGTAGCTATATTTGTACTTGATTCAATATATCATTTTATACCATTTTAAGAATACTTTGTTTATTATCATAATATACTTTAATGAAGCGAGGGATATATATGATTAATAAGCAAAGTATTTGGTTTTTAACATTGTTTAGCTTAATTTTAGTTCTTAGTATTTATTATATTACTATGCCTAATGAATTATTAGTTACTAATAATCAAGAAGTTGAAACTGTAAATAAAGAAGAAGAAATAGAACAAACAATTAGCGAGAGTGATGTTTTAACAGCGCTAAGAGTTGAAAACGATGAAGAAAGGGATAAAGAAGTAGATGAATTAAACAAGGTTTTAAATGGCAAGGATTCTACAAGCGAAGAGAAAAATAATGCATTTGAACGAATTAAAGATTTAAATTCAATAAAGGGAATGGAACAAAAATTAGAAAAAAAATTAAAAGAAGAATTTTCTTTAGATGCATTTGTTAAAATAGAAAATAATAATCAAATAAAAGTTGTTACAGTAAAAGATGAGCACGATGTTGATTTAGCTAGTAAAATAATGAAGAGTATACAAGATGAATATGAAGAAAAAATGTATATATCTGTAAAATTCCAATCATAAAAAAACGAAAGGCATTCCCCCTGAAGGATGCCTTTCTAAAAAGAATAAAAAGGGGTTGGCTAGTGTGATACTAGCACCAATTCGCCTAATTGGAATTGGTGATTATTATACTAATCTAAAAAGTATAATTTGTCAATCACTTTTTCATATTTTTTTGAAAAAATTTTTTATTATTTTTTTACATATTAAGTAATTATTATGTATTATTGTTGTATATATTTTATAATATATTAATTAAGTTGCCTACTTGTATAAATATAAATTATTATTATATTATTTACACCTCAATATATTAATGTTATAATAACAATATAATAAAGAGGTGCATATATGGAAAATAATATTGGTAAAATAATAAGTATAGAAGATAATATTATAAATATTGAATTAGAAGAAGATAAAAGTTTATATGATGGTATATTAAATAAACATGTTGCCTTTGTATCTGATGAAAATAAACTTATTGGAGAAGTAGTTGGTATAAAGGGGAATGTCGCTAATGTATTAATAGTTGGGCAGATGGAAGGCGCTAATTTTATTTCTGGAGCTATTAAAAAACCTAAATTAACATCTGGTATAAGAATATTAAATGAACAAGAGTTAGAAATTTTAATGGGAACAGTTAAAGGGATGGAATCTTTATATTTTAATTTAGGAACTGCTGGTGTATATGATAATTATCCTGTAAATGTAAAATATAATGATTTTTTAAATGGGCATTTTGCGATATTTGGAAATAGTGGCGCTGGTAAAAGTTGTGGTGTAACTAGAATAATACAAAATATATTTTCTAAGACTAATCCTGTGCCTTATAAAACTAATCTTTTTATATTTGACGTATATGGTGAATATAATACTGCTTTTGAAAATATTAATAAATTATATCCTAATATTAATTGTAAAATATATTCAACTAATGTTAATCAAAGTAATCATCCACTTATAAATATACCATTTTGGTTGCTTGGTTTAGATGATATAGCGTTATTACTTGGTGCGACTGAACCAACACAACTACCAATTCTTTCTAAAGCATTGAGACTTGTTAAAATATTTTGTTCATCTGATGATATAGTTATAAAGTATAAAAACGATATTATTGCTAGAGCTATTGAACAAATATTATATAGTGGAAGACCAGCATCACAAATAAGAGATCAAATTCTTGCTGTTTTATCAACATTTAATACAAGTGAATTAAATGTTGATACTAAGATTGTTCAACCTGGGTATACTAGAACATTGAAACAATGTTTGATAATAGATTCATCTGGTAAAATAAATGAAATTGGACTAGTTATGGATTTTATTAAAACATTTATAGATGATACACTTGAGTATAGACCTGCTGATAATATAATTTATAATTTAGAAGATTTTAAAGAAGCTTTGGATTTTGCGTTAATAAATGAAGGTATACTTAAAAGTGATAAAGTATATGATCTTACTAATTTGTTAGTTGTAAGATTACAGTCGTTGATAGATTCTAGTGAGTCAAAATTTTTCTATGGTGATAAATATATTAACAAAGAAGAATATATTAAAGATTTACTTACAACATATGATGGTAAGAAAGCACAAATTATTAACTTTAATATAAATTATGTGGATGATAGAATGGCAAAATGTTTAGTAAAAATAATATCAAAAATGGTGTTTGATTTTTGTACTAAATTAAAGTATAGAGCATCTTTTCCATTCCATTTATTAATAGAAGAAGCACATAGATATATTCAAAATGATAATGATGTTTATTTACTTGGATATAATATTTTTGAAAGAATAGCAAAAGAAGGAAGAAAATATGGAGTAATATTGGGATTAATTTCACAAAGACCATCAGAAATTAGTGAAACTACATTATCTCAATGTACTAACTTTTTAATATTTAGATTAGTACATCCAAAAGATTTAGGATATGTAGAAGATATGGTACCAAATATTACTAGCGATATTAGTAAAAAACTTAAAACATTACAACCGGGGAATTGTATTGGATTTGGATCATCATTTAGAATACCAGTAATAATTAAGTTTAAATTGCCTGATCCAATGCCACAATCAACTAATTGTGATATATTAAAAACTTGGTTTGTTCAAATATAACAATGAAATATTTTTCATTGTTTTTTTTTACAAAATTCGACATTTAAATTGACAGTATTAAATCTATATGATAATATTGTTTTGTAAGTTTACAATTGTGGGCAGCATTAGAGAATAAGTAAATTTATAGTGAGGGGGATGCATATGAGAGCATTAAAAAAATTAAGTAGAAAACTAATTAATTGTATTTTAGCTATTTCTATGTTTTTTGGTACGGGACTTACTTCTGTTTTCGCACAAAATATAGATAGTGAAACACAATTGAAAAACAACTTTTTAAGTTTAGAAGAAAAAGTTGAATCACTTGATAAATTAGTATCTGGAAGTGAAGATACAATATTTAATAATATTGAAACTATAATAAATAATAATTTTAATAATAAAGTTACTATAAAATTATCAGATGAAGATATTACACTATATGAAGTTAGTATTGATAAAGATAATGATATTATAGTTGTTAGTGATGAAGAAAAAAAAGATGAACTAATAAATGCCGCACAAAATGTAACTGCAAAATATATAGAAGTTGTTGAAAGTATGTCATTGATAGTTAATTCTATTAAAAATGCAAATGACAATAATGTAGATGTTGAGTGCATTAAAACAGATATTACTAATACACTTAGAAATATATCACAAGATATAAATAATAATAGTTTAACATATGCTGTTAAAGTCGCATCATTAAATACATATAAAAATAATTTCTATAGATATGTTGATGAAATAAATGAAATAGTTGTTAAAGAAGTTACTACTAATAATCTAAATGAATTATTGAATGTAGCTAATGTATTAAAAGAAAGAATGGTTAATCAAGAATATGATATAACTAATATTGATGAACTTATTAATAATATTAATACAACTATTACAAATGATGAAATTAGTGAAGATATATATAATAATTATTTGTTAAAATATGATGAAATATTAAATAATTATTTAAATATGTATACTGATGAAATATTAAATGAAATAATATCAAATGATAGTGTAGATAATGTAGATAGTATTAAACAAAAAATTGATGAATTAACTACATATAACGTAAATGCACAAAAATTATTTGATGAAAAAATCACTAATAAATTAAATGAATTTGGAGTGCCAACTACTGAAGATGAAAGAGTTGCTTCATTACAAATTTTAAATAATATGAATTTATTATTAGAAAAGTATAGTGAAGAAAATAAAACATTAGTAAATGAAAAAATTGGACTATATAATAAAAGCGCAGATACATCTTTAACTTATTTAGAAGTTCATGGATACATATTTACAGAAGAAGAGTTAATGAGTGATAATTTTGAACTTTCTGTTGCTAATGAAGTTGAAGAAATAGAGTATATTGCTCGCTCAAATGGAATACCAGAAATATTAAATGGTACATTAAAATTAAATGTTGGTGAAAACACGCTTGTATTAAATATTACAGCTGAAAATGGAAATACAAAAACATATAACATCACAATAAATAGATTAGAAAAATTTGAAGGTATGGGTGATGTTGAAGAAAATAATACAAATACAACAAATAATACCGAAGTAAAAGAAGAAGTAACAACACTTGAAAATACAGTTGAACAAAATGAGAATGTAGAAAGTATAAGTGCTGTTAGAACAAATACAACAAATAATACTAAAACCGCAAATAATGACGATGATACAAAAAATGAAAAAGAAGAAAAATCTAATACAAGCGATGTTTCAGATAAATATAATGAGGAATTAGAAGAAGAAGAAATGAGTCCATTAACAATATTATTAGTACTAGCTGGTATAGGACTTATAGGATTTGGTATATACATGCTATTTGGTAAAGATGATGATAACGATGATATCAAAATGGATGTTAAACCAGAAAAGAAAAGTGGAGAAAAAATAGAAATTAAAAATATCAATGCTTCACAAAACAATAAAAAGTCAAAAAAATCAACTAAAAAATAATAATAAAAAGAATGACTAATGCTCATTCTTTTTATTATGTTAAGAAAATGTTTTTTCCACAATATTGTGGAAAAAATTATTGCGCAAATAAAAAAATTATTATATAATTAATAATGTAAAGTAGGTGGAGCCTGTGTTTAATAATATGGAGAATAGAGATTTGTTTTTTGAAGAAGAAAAAAAAGAGGAAAAAGATAACAAAAAAAGTATTTGGATAATATTATTATATATAATTCTTATTATGTGTTTAATGTTTGCTGTCATAATAACATCTGCATCATTTTTAAATGCAACAATTAAGAAAAATGAACCAATAATAGATGATGGTGGAGATACTACACCAGATACTGGCGATGATGAAATAAATGTAGATGAAATACCAAGTGATAGTGGTGATAATGACAGTACAACTAGTCATCCTAGTACAGGCACAGGGGAAAATAAGGGTGATGGCACAACTATTGTGACTGATGATATTGATATAACATTTACAGAACAAGACGACTCTAAAATAAGAATGAATTATGCTTATCCTATCAGTGAAGAAAAAGCATTAGAAAATGATAACACAATAAAATTTAATATAACAAGTAATAAAGGAAATGCAAATTATAAAATAACATTACAAGATATTAAAGATGAAGAATTAGAAAATGCATATAACAATAGAAGAATTGATCATAAATATTTGAGATATTATTTAAAAAATTTAAATACTAACGAAGAATATAGAGGTCTATTATCAGATCTTGATAACAATTCATATATTTGTAGTGGTACAATAAATAAAGGAGAAAAAATCAACTATACTATTGCAGTATGGATAGATAAAGATGCAGGTAATGAAGTACAAAATAGTTTCTATATTGGCGAACTAGTAGTAGATGTTGAGGGGGAATAAACATATGAAGAATAAATTTGGGGATAAAAAAGTATTTGATATATTAAAAAAAGTCGGTAAATATATATTAGATGTTATAACATATTCATGCTTAATAATATTAATAATTATTGGGATTATGTTAGCTGTTTATGTTATCGATAATAGAATTCAAGCAAGCAAAGGTGGTACGTCAAAACCTTTGTTTAATGCGTATGTTGTAATAAGTGGTAGTATGGAACCCAAAATACATGTTTATGATGTTATTATATCAAGAAGAATTGATTCTAGTGAATTAAAAAAAGGCGACACTATTACATTTTATTCATCGGATCCACGATTAAATGGTGCGATTGTAACGCATAGAATAGTAGAAGTAATAGATAAAGAAAAAGGTATATTTAGAACTAAGGGGGACGCGAATAACGTCGCTGATGATGCACTTACTACTGATGCAGATATAATTGGTAAAGTTGCATTTAGAATTCCACAGTTAGGTAGAATACAATATTTTGTAGCGTCTACTGGTGGTTGGCTAATAGCTGTTATTTGTCCATGTTTAGCTATAATATCTTATGATATTGTAAAAATTGTTAAAATGACTGGACAAAAAGTAAAGAAAAAAAGAAAAAAATAACTATTAAATAAATATAATAAAAATATGTATTTAAAAAAAATACAAAGTATATACTTACTAATGAATGTAATGTATATATAGATATAACAAAATGTTCATAAACTTTAATGTTTATGAACATTTTGTTAACATGTTTTCTCTAAGTTTTTTAATTTTGTTGATAGGGTATTCGGTATATTTGGCTATTGTTTGATCATCAAGATTATCGTTTAACATATTAATAGCTATGGCTTTTTTTCTGTTATCTGAACCACGTTTCTCACCACGTTTTTCACCGCGTTTTTCGCCACGTTCTTCACCACGTTTCTCACCGATTTTCATAGCTTCTTCAGCTTCGGCTCTTCTGTAGGCTTCGTTAACATTTCTAATAACGTTGCAGCATTCATCTAAATATCTATTTAACTCTTCGCTAGCTTTTCTCATATATTCATCCCTCCTTAATAAT
>CALVSV010000106.1 GCA_944359595.1 uncultured Bacilli bacterium | reverse complement strand
AAAAACATATGGAGGAGAATATGATTTAAAGATCGGATTATTAACATTAGACGAGGTAGCATTTGCGGGAGGAAATTTGGACTCTTATAACGAAGACTACTATTTACAAAAAGAAAGCATTTATTGGCTGGGGGCACCTGGTTACTTCGATGGTGATTATGCTGGTGAGTTCAATGTCTATGGCGATGGTTATTTGGGCTACGGTTATATCAGTAGTTTTAACGGTGTGGTACCAGTTATAAATCTGAGATCTGATGTACTGTATTCTAAGGGCGAAGGGACAATTAGTAGTCCATATATAGTTAATGTTAGCTAATTTCATATGGTTAGAATAATCACAAAAGATATGAAAGGAAGAGAAACAGACGCGCATGATAATAAACGCACAGACTAAAGATATATGTAATTCAAAAAATATACGAATAAAAAAACAAACGTAAGAAGCAGAAGATGTGATGGTAAGCAGAGAAAATAAGTGTAAGCAAATAAAGATAAGGAAATGCGCTAAGCGCATTTTTTTATATAGATTTATGATTTGTAAAAATAATAAATTTATAGTATTATATATATTAATAAATTTTAAATATTTAATGTCAAAACAATTAAAATTTAATATAAATATATTAGATAGATTAAAATTATGTTATAATGTGAGTGGAGTGGTACAATGAAAAAGATAAAAATACAAGGCGGAAAAACTTTAACTGGTACAATAAATATAGGTGGAGCTAAGAATAGTGCGGTTGCTCTTATACCTGCTGCAATATTATGTAGTGGTACTGCAACAATATTTAATGTTCCTCAAATATCAGATACATTATCATTAATTGAAATATTAGAATATTTGGGTGCGAAAGTAAATTTGAGTAACGATATAATGACAATTGATTCTAGTAATATCGAAAATAAAGATATACCAGAAGAAGTATCAAAAAAGCTTAGAGCGTCATATTATTTTATGGGAGCATTACTTGGTAAGTATAAAAAAGTTACTATGTATTTTCCTGGTGGATGTAAGATTGGAGAAAGACCTATTAATTTACACTTAAAAGGATTTGAAATGTTAGGTGCAAAAGTAACTAGTGAAGGAAATAAATATACAGTAGAAGCAGATAAATTGAAAGGAACTAGTATATATCTTGATATTGCTAGTGTGGGGGCAACAATAAATATAATGCTTGCTGCTACTTTAGCAGAAGGTGTTACTACTATTGAAAATGCTGCTAAAGAACCAGAAATAGTAAATGTTGCTACATTTATGAATACTATGGGAGCAAAAATAACTGGTGCTGGTACTAGCGAAATAAAAATAGAAGGTGTTAAAAAATTAAATAGTTCTTTCCATGAAGTAATTCCAGATAGAATTGAGGCTGGAACTTATATTATTGCTGGTGCATTAATTGGTGACAATTTGAAAATCAATAATATAATACCAGATCATATTGAATCATTAACTTCAAAATTAACAGAAATAGGTATTCCACTAGAAATAGGTAGTGATTATGTTATAGTTAGTAAAGCTAATAAACCTAAGTGCACTAATGTAAAAACATTAGTTTATCCTGGTTTTGCAACTGATCTACAACAACCCCTTACAACACTTTTAACACAGTGTAACGGAACAAGTTCTATAGAAGAAACTATTTGGGAAAATAGATTTTTAAATACTGAATATTTAAATAAGATGGGTGCTAATATAACAGTTAATGGTAAAACTGCGCTCATAAAAGGACCTACAAAATTAATTGGTAAAAAAGTTATCGCAACAGATCTTAGAGCAGGTGCTTGTTTAATACTTGCAGGACTTATTGCTAAAGGAGAAACTACCATAGAAAATGTTGAACATATACTTAGAGGTTATGAAAAGATAATTGAAAAATTAACCAATGTTGGTGCTAAAATAAGCTTAGAAGAAATATAATTTAATAGATTATATTTCTTTTTAATTGGGGCGATTAATATGAAAAAAATATTGTTTATAATTATTATATTTATAATAGTATTTATATTATATATATTATTTTATAATAATAAGATAATGTATGTTTCTTTGGGTGATTCTTTAGCTATGGGTAAAAATGCTTATGGTGTTGTTGATTATGGTTATTCAGATTATGTAAAAGATTATTTAGAAGATAATAATAAATTAAAATATTATACTAAGGGATTTGCTAAAGATGGATATAGAATAACAGATATAATAAATGATATAGAGTTAAATAAAAAAATTAAAGTAGAAAAAAATATGGAAGGTATTAAAACTATTCTTAGAAGAAGTAATTTGTTAACTATATCAGTTGGTAGTAATGATTTATTATATAAAATAAATGGAAATTTAGATAATATTAATAATAATGAGATTAATAATTATATTAATGAATTAATTAGTGATTATGATAAGTTGCTTGATAATGTTACTAAATATTTTAAGGGTGAATTAATAATAATTGGTTATTATAATCCATATATAAATAATGCTAATTATGTAAGAAAGTTAGAAAACTCATTTTTCTATATAAATAATAATATGCAAAAATTATGTGATAAATATGGTGCTAAATATATTAATATATATGAAATTTTTATAGAAAATCCAGATTATATACCTAACGATAATGATATACATCCATCTAAAGAAGGGTATGAACAAATAGCTAATTTAATAATTGATGTAATAGAAAAATGATTTATTTATAAAAATATGTATATTTTACTTGTAAAAAAATAGATTTGCTGGTACAATAAGAACGCAAGTTAATTTCTATAACTAATTATTAGTTATGGCGGAAGGAGAGATAAAATGAAAAAAGGTATACATCCAGAATATAAAGATTGTACAGTAAAATGTGCTTGTGGAGCAACTTATAATGTTCAATCAACTACAGATAATATGGTAATAGAAGTTTGTTCAAATTGTCATCCATTTTATACAGGTAGTCAAAGTACAAAGAAATCTAAGGGACAAGTTGAAAAATTAAATAAAAAATATGGATTTGAAAAATAATTTAGTAATTTAGATATGGAAATATTTAAAAAGTTGAGTAGTAATATATAATTTGTACTCAGCTTTTTTATTTGATTTATTGACTAATAATAATTAAAGACTTATAATTAAATCAGATAAATGTTAGGAGAGTGCATTTTATGGAACGTAATATAGATGAATTCTTTTTAAATTGGAAAAATATGAAAAATAAAAATCCAATAATATTATCTGGTCCACCTAGTGTTGGTAAAACTTATTCAACACTTAAGTTTGGGGAGATTAATTATAAGCAATGTATATATATTAATTTAGAATATAATCCATTAGTTATTAATTTAATTAATAAAGAAATGAATATAGAAAGATTAGTTGAAAAATTATGTATATTATATAATAAAGATATAGATATAGAAGACACATTAATAATATTTGATAATGTTGATAATTATGATAAATTAATACCAGTATTATTACGATTTAAAGATGCAAGTAAGACATATGATATTATATCTATATGTAATAGTATTACTTTACCAACGAACAATACATCATATGTTGGTAAGATTACGTTTCATAAAATGTATAAAATGAATTTTCAAGAATTTTTAAAAGTTAATAAGCAAGCTGGACTAGCTTCCTTTATTGAAGAAAACTATAATAGTAAAAGAAAAATAAGATATCATGATTTGGCGTTTGAATATTTTATTAAATTTTTAGTAGTTGGCGGATATCCTAGTGTTGTAAAAAAGTATATTGATACTAAAGATATGAATAAAGTATTGATAGAACAACATAATATAATTAAAAATATAAATAATTATATTTTTAAAAATTATGATGGTAATAGGCAAAGAATAATTTCATCATTTATATCATTACCTATGCAACTATTTAAAACTAATAAAAAGTTTCAATATGGAAGTATTAAAAAAGGTGCTAGACAAAGTGAATATAAAGAATCTATTGATTGGATGAAAAAACATGAAATATATATTAAATGTTTAAAAGTTAAAAAGATTAGTAGAGGTATTAATCAAGCTGCGGATGATACTAGTTTTAAATTATTTTTAAACGATACAGGAATTTTATCATCATTATATGGAATAAACTATGATAATATTTTAGATAGAAAATGGCATAAACATTTAGATGCATTATTACAAAATTATGTGGCATCTACATTATATGAAAATGGATATCAAGTATATTATTATGAGAGTGAAGGTAAGGCTAGTGTTCCGTTTGTTATACAAAAATTAAATACTGAAATAATACCTATAGATATAGAAAGAAGAAAAAAAGCAAAAAATATAACTCAATTTACAAAGGATAATAATATAAAAGAAGCATATAATTTTACGTTTGATAACTTTAGTAAAAATGGTAATATAATTAATATACCTATATATGCAATTCACTGTTTAAAAAATGGAGGAAGATAATATATGAAACCAATTGTTTTAGCTATATTGGATGGATTTGGATACAGAAAAGAAAAAGAAGGGAATGCAATAGCGTTAGCTAATACACCCAATATAGATTCTATTATTAGAAATTTTCCACATTCACTATTAGATGCAAGCGGAACATACGTAGGTTTACCCGATGGGCAAATGGGTAATAGTGAAGTTGGTCATTTAAATATAGGGGCTGGACGTATAGTTTATCAACCACTTGCGCTAATAAATAAAAAAATAGAAGATAAAACTTTTTATAGTAATGCAAAGTTTTTAAATGTTATTGATCATGTTAAGAAAAATGGGAGTTCCATACATTTAATTGGACTATTAAGTGATGGGGGAGTTCATTCGCATATCAATCATTTATTTGCGTTGTTAAAGCTTTGTAAAATAAAGGAAGTTAGTAGTGTATATATTCATATTATTACAGATGGTAGAGATACTTTGCCAAGTGAAGCAAAAAAATATATTTCACTATTAAACTCTAAAATAGAAGAGTTGAATGTAGGAGTAATTGCGTCTATTTCTGGAAGATATTATGCGATGGATAGAGATAATAGATGGGAGAGAATACAAAAATATTATGATACAATAATTAGTGGTAAAAATTATACTGAAAAAAATATATTAGAGTATGTTGATGATTCATTTAATAATGAAGTATATGATGAATTTATTGTGCCAGCACTATTTGATAAAAATGGTATAATAAAAGATAATGATGGAATAATTATGTATAATTTTAGAAGTGATAGAATTAATCAAATATTAACTGCTATAACAAATAATAAATTTGAAGAGTTTAAACGTGTTGAATTTCAAAATATAAAATTAACTACAATGATGAATGTTAGAGATACGGTAGTATGTGATGTTGCATTTACATTAGAACAGCTAAATAACACTTTTGGTGAGTGGATTTCTAAAGCTGGGTTAAAACAACTTAGAATAGCGGAAACAGAGAAATATAATCATGTTACATATTTTTTTGATGGCAACAAAAATATTGATTATCCTGGAGAAAAAAAGATTTTAATTGAATCACCTAAAGTAAAAACTTATGATTTAGCTCCAGAAATGAGTGCGAAAAAAATAACTAATACATTATTAAATGAATTAGATAATAATGAATATGATTATGTTATATTAAATTTTGCCAATTGTGATATGGTGGGGCATACTGGTATTTTATCTGCTGCAATTAGTGCGGTGGAAACAGTTGATGAGTGTATTGGAAAAATATATAATAAAATTCAGGAAAAACATGGACTTTTAGTAATTACTGCAGATCATGGAAATTCAGAATATATGATTGATGAAGATGGTAATCCTTATACTGCACATACAACAAATAAAGTACCATTTATAGTATGTTCTACTAAATATAAACTTAAAAACGGAAAATTGGCAGATATAATTCCTACTATTTTTAAAATAAACAATTTAAATATACCTAGTGAAATGACTGGTGATATTTTAATTGAAGAAAACATATAATAAAAAAGTCTAGTAATTAGACTTTTTTTGTTTTGAAAATTTAAATATTAACTAATCGATGAAGTATGTATATATACATTGATTGATTCGTTTTTTAAATAGTCAAAATATAATCTCATTTTCATTAACTCACATCCTTCTAGTGACTTTTTCATTATCTAACATTATAAACTAATAGTGAAGTAAAATATGTCGAAATATGTATTTATTATGTATAAATATAATTATTATATAAATATATTAGTAAAATATATAATATTTTTACTTTTGAACATGCTATTGCGCTATTTAGTATACTATATGTAAAATTTTTTTGATTTTTTTCAAATTTTTTCTTGATTTTTAGGTGATTTTCGTGATATACTAATAAACGTTTGATGGCGACGATGTGCAAGGTTGCTGATACGCCCGGTTAAGTTGATATTAAATAATCCGGCGTGTTAGGTTTTTGCTCGGAGCTAGTCTATACATGATATAGGCGAAGGGAGGATAAAATATGTCAAGTTCTAAGATAAGAATTAAGTTGAAAGCTTATGATCACAGAATTTTAGATAAAGCAGCTATTAAAATAGTTGAAACTGTCAAAAGAACTGGTGGCGAAGTAAGTGGTCCGATTCCACTACCAACTAAAATTCAAAAATACACTGTATTACGTGCTGTACACAAATACAAAGATAGTCGTGAACAATTTGAAATGCGTACACACAAAAGATTAATTGACATCAATAACCCAAGTAAAGAAACAATAGATGCGTTAGCGCATTTAGATTTACCTAGTGGTGTTGAAATAAAAATAATAAATAAATAGGAGGATTAATATGAAAAAAGGAATCTTAGGTCGTAAGATTGGAATGACTCAAGTATTCAGTAAAGATGGTAAATTGATTCCTGTTACAGTAGTGTATGTTGGTACAAATGTTGTATCACAAATCAAAACTGTAGAAAATGATGGATATGAATCAATTCAATTAGCGTTTGAAGACAAACGTGAAAAACTATCAAATAAAGCTGAAATTGGACATTTAAAAAAAGCAAATGCTACACCTAAGCGCTTCTTAAAAGAACTTAGAGGTGTAGACATCGCAAATTATGAATTAGGACAAGAATTACATGCTGATATTTTTAGTCCTGGTGAAGTAGTAGATGTTACTGGAACTTCAAAAGGTAAAGGGTTCCAAGGTGTTATTAAACGCCATAATCAAAGTCGTGGTCCTATGGGACATGGTTCTCACTATCATAGAAGACCAGGTTCAATGGGTACAATGAGACCTATGCGTGTATTTAAAGGTAAAAAATTACCTGGACATATGGGTGTAGATACAGTTACAATTCAAAACTTAGAAGTAATAAGTGTTGATTTAGAAAATGGATGCTTATTAATAAAAGGAAACATTCCTGGTGCAAAAAAATCTTTAGTTATTGTTAAAACAGCAGTTAAAAATCCTGGTAAAGTTAATCAAGCTCAAGAGCTAATCACTTATGAAAATACTTCTAATAATGAAGATGAAACATCACAAAATGCTTAGTTATTTATTTACAAAATTTGAAGTTGTGATAAAAGGAGGAATTTAAATGAGTAAAGTATCTCTTTTAAATCAAAAAGGTGAAAAATTAGAAAGTATAAATTTAAGTGATAACGTATGGAATATAGAAGTAAATGATGCTGTATTACACAATCATCTTGTATTATCTTTAGCATCATTAAGACAAGGAACTGCAAAAACTAAAGGTCGTAGCGAAATTAGTGGTGGTGGAAGAAAACCATGGCGTCAAAAAGGTACTGGTCGTGCAAGACAAGGTAGTATACGTGCAACTCAATTCAGAGGCGGAGCTACTGTTTTTGGACCAACACCAAGAAGCTACAAAAAGAAAATGAACAAGAAAGAAAGAAGATTAGCGTTACTTTCTGCATTAACTTATAAAAATAAAGATAAAGAACTTATGGTAATCGATAATATTTCTTGTGAAAGTGGAAAAACAAAAGATTTTGTTAAAATACTTGAAGAATTAAAAATTGCTGATAAAAAAATATTAATAGTAGTTAGTGAATTAGATGAAAAATTAATTTTAGCATCTAGAAATTTAACTAATGTACTTATTTTATTACCTGATGAATTAAATACTTTAGATGTTGTTAATTCAGATATTATGGTAGTAGAAAAAGAAGCTATTAAACTAATTGAGGAGGTGCTTAAATAATGATGAATCATTATAGAAATATCATTATCGCTCCGATAGTTACAGAAAAAACTACATATTTAAAAGAAAATGGTAGCTATGTTTTTAAAGTTAGTACTAAAGCTAATAAAATAGAAATTAAACAAGCTATTGAAAAAATATTTAATGTAAAAGTTAGTGAAGTTCGTACAATTAATGTTAAGCCAAAGAAAAAAAGAGTTGGTAAATATACAGGTATGACTTCAAAATATAAAAAAGCAATTGTTAAATTAGCCGAAGGTTATGAAATTAATCTTGACTAATTGTAGACAAGGAGGATAATTATGCCAGTAAAAAAATTAAAACCGATAACAAATGGTACACGTAATATGAGTAGACTTATAAATGATGAAATCACTAAATCTACTCCTGAAAAAAGTTTGGTAGTACCATTAAATAAAAAATCAGGTCGTAATAATCAAGGTAAAATTACTATTCGCCATCAAGGTGGTGGAGCAAAAAGAAAATATCGTTTAATTGATTTTAAAAGAAACAAATTAAACGTTGTTGGAGTAGTTGCCTCAATTGAATACGACCCTAATAGAACAGCTAACATTGCTTTAATTAATTATGTAGATGGAGAAAAAAGATATATAATTGCTCCTAAAGGATTAGAAGTTGGAGCACAAATAATGAGTGGAGAAAATGCTGATATAAAAGTTGGTAATGCATTACCTCTTGCTAATATACCTGTTGGTACAGTAATCCACAATATAGAATTAAAACCTGGTAAAGGTGGTCAAATAGCACGTAGTGCTGGTAATAGCGCACAAATTCTTGGACGTGAAGATAAATATGTAATGGTAAGACTTGAAAGTGGAGAAACAAGACTTATATTAGGTACTTGTTATGCAACTATTGGTGAAGTTGGAAATACTGATCACGAATTAGTACACATAGGAAAAGCTGGACGTTCTCGTCATATGGGAAAAAGACCAACAGTTCGTGGTTCAGTTATGAATCCAAATGATCACCCACATGGCGGTGGTGAAGGTAGAGCGCCAATCGGTAGAAAAGGACCTCTTACTCCATGGGGTAAACCAGCACTTGGATATAAAACTCGTAAGAAAAATAAGGCTTCTAACAAATTAATAGTTAATCGCCGTAAGAAAAAATAGGAAGGATGAGTAAAGTATGGCAAGAAGTTTAAAAAAAGGACCTTATGTATTTGAAAGATTACTAAAAAGAGTCCGTGAAATGAATGAATCTGGAAAAAAACAAGTAATAAAAACATGGTCACGCCGTTCAACAATTTATCCTGAATTTATTGGTCACACATTTGCGGTACACAATGGTAAAGAATTCATTCCGGTATATGTTACTGAAGATATGGTTGGTCATAAATTAGGTGAATTCTCTCCAACTCGTAAATTTGGTGGACATGGCGATGACAAAGGTAAAAAATAGTTAGGGAGGATTTAGAACATGAACGCAAAAGCAAGTGCACAAACAATATTATCTGCTCCTAGAAAAACACGTCTAGTAATTGATTTAATTCGCGGTAAAAGTGTTGAAGAAGCAGAAAAAATATTAAATAATACAAATAAAAAGTCTGCTAAAATTATTAAAAAAGTATTAATTTCAGCAGTTGCGAATGCAGAAAATAATCTAGGACTTGATACATCAAATTTATATGTTCTTGAAGCTTATGTAAACGAAGGTCCAGTATTAAAAAGAATAAGATTTGGATCACGTAGTCATATTGATCGTCACGATAAAAGAACTAGTCATATAACTGTAGTCGTAGGAAATAAAACAAAATAAGGAGGTATACTAATGGGACAAAAAGTCAATCCAAATGGATTTAGAATTGGTATCAATAAAGATTGGGAGTCTAAATGGTATGCATCTAAAAAAGATTATGCTAAATATTTAAATAATGATATTAAAATTCGTAAATATTTAGATAAAAAATTAAAGGATGCTGGTGTTGCTACAATTATTATTGAAAGAAATGAAAAAACATGTGACGTGACTATTCATACTTCAAAGCCTGGTATAATAATTGGACGTGGTGGAGAAGATGTTGAAAAATTAAAAAAAGAATTATCAAAGTTAGTTAATGAAAACATTACAGTTTCTATTATGGAAATTAAAAATCCTGATGTTGTTGCAAAATTAGTTGCTGATAATATTGCGCATCAAATAGAAAATAGAGTTTCATTTAGAAACGCACAAAAAAGAGCAATCAGAAACGCTATGAAGGCAGGTGCAAAAGGAATTAAAACTTTAGTATCTGGTCGTTTAGGTGGAGCTGATATGGCTCGTAGCGAAGGTTACTCAGAAGGTAATACACCTCTACATACACTTAGAGCTGATATTGATTATGCAGTTAGTGAAGCAGATACTACTTATGGTAAAATTGGCGTAAAAGTATGGATATATAAAGGTGAAATACTTCCTACAAAAAATGGTAAGGGAGGTAATAGAAATGTTAATGCCAAAAAGAACTAAATATAGAAAACCTCATAGATTAAGTTACGAAGGTAAAGCTAAAGGAAACACAGAATTACATTTTGGTACATATGGGCTAATGGCTAGAGAAGGTGCATGGATCACTGGTAAACAAATCGAAGCTGCACGTATAGCTATGACACGTTATATGAAACGTGGTGGTAGAGTTTGGATAAATATATTTCCACATCTAGCTCTTACAAAACAACCACTTGAAACTCGTATGGGAAAAGGAAAAGGTAACGTTGAAGAATGGGTTGCAGTTGTAAAAGAAGGAAAAATTATGTTTGAAATTGCAGATGTTAGTGAAGAAGTTGCTCGTGAAGCATTAAGACTTGCAAGTCATAAGTTACCAATTAAATGTAAATTTGTTAAAAAGGAAAATGGTGGTGAGTAATATGAAGGTTAATGAAATTAGAAATTTAACCACTGAAGAAATAAATAATAAAATTTCAGAATGTACAGAAGAATTATTTAATTTGCGTTTTCAACAAGCAAATGGAACATTAGAAAAACCTTCAAGAATTAAAGAATTAAGAAAGACAGTTGCGCGTTTAAAAACAATACTTAGAGAACGTGAACTTGAAAGTAAGGAGGCATAACCATTTATGGAAAACAAAAAACGTGAATTAACTGGTATAGTAGTTAGTGACAAATGTGATAAAACTATTACAGTACGTGTTGAAACATATAAAAAAGATCCGAAATATGGTAAAAGAGTAAAATATTCTAAAAAATATGCTGCTCACGATGAAAAAAATGAAGCAAAAGTAGGAGATAAAGTAAAAATAGCGTTCACTAGACCACTATCTAAAACAAAAAGATATGAATTAGTTGAAATTATTGAAAAAGCAGTAATATTATAATATATTAACTGGAAGGAGGATTTGAGATGATTCAACAACAAAGTATATTAAAAGTTGCTGATAACTCCGGAGCAAAAGAACTTATGGTTATCCGTGTTTTAGGAGGATCAAAAGTTAAAACTGGAGGAATTGGTGATATCGTTGTAGGAACTGTTAAAAAAGCAATCCCAGGTGGAACAATTGGTAAGGGAAAAGTTGTTAAAGCAGTAGTTGTAAGAAGTAAATCTGGTGCTAGAAGAAGTAATGGTAGTTATATTAAATTTGATGACAATGCATGTGTAATTATTAAAGATGATAAAACTCCAGTAGGAACTCGTGTATTAGGACCAGTAGCTCGTGAACTTAGGGATAAAGACTTCATGAGAATAGTATCTCTTGCAAAAGAAGTAATTTAGCCTTAAAAAGGAGGAATAATCATGTACTTAAAAAAAGATGATAAGGTTATCGTTATCGCAGGTAAAGATAAAGGTAAAGTTGGAAAAATAATCGCTACAGATAGAAAAAACAACAAAGTTGTTGTTGAGGGTGCAAATATGGTTACTAAACATATTAAACCTAGAGGTGGAATGGAAGGCGGAAAAATTCAAGTTGAAGCTCCAATCCATGCATCTAATGTAATGATATATGATCCAAAAGAAAATAAAAGAACAAGAATTGGTAAAGAATTAGATAAAGATGGTAAAAAAGTAAGAGTTACAAAAAAATCTAATTCAAAATTAGCATAGGAAGAAGGAGGGTAATTTATGAACCGCCTAAAAGAAAAATATTTAAAAGAAATTGTTCCTAGTTTAAAAGAAAAACATAACTATTCTTCAGTTATGGAAGTTCCTAAAATAGATAAAATAGTTGTAAATATTGGTGTAGGTGATGCTACAACAAATTCAAAATTAATCGATGCAGCAGTTAATGATTTAAGTTTAATAACTGGACAAAAACCTGTTATTACAAGAGCAAAAAAATCAATAGCTGGATTTAAATTAAGAGAAGGTCAACCAATTGGATGTAAAGTTACATTACGTGGAGATAATATGTATAACTTCTTAGAAAAATTAATAAGTATTTCACTTCCTCGTGTTAAAGACTTTAGAGGAGTATCAAAGAAAAGCTTTGATGGACGTGGTAACTATACATTAGGTATCAAAGAACAATTAATTTTTTCTGAAATTGTTTTTGATGATGTAGTAAAAGTTCGTGGTATGGATATAGTAATCGTTACAACAGCTAAGACAAATGAAGAAGCATATGACTTATTAAGTGGAATTGGTATTCCTTTCAAGAAGTAGTCTTATAAAGGAGGATAATTTATGGCAAAAAAAAGTATGATTGTAAAAGCACAAAGAAAACCTAAATACAAAGTTCGTGAATATACAAGATGCGAAAGATGTGGTAGACCACATGCTGTAATGGGTAAATTCAAATTATGTCGTATTTGCTTTAGAGAATTAGCATCTAAGGGTCAAATTCCTGGTGTTAAAAAGTCTAGTTGGTAATGTGAAGGGAGGATTATTATGGTATTAACTGATCCAATCGCAGATATGCTTACGAGAATTCGTAATGCTAATACAATGCGTTATAAAACAGTAGAAGTTCCAACTTCTAAAATCAAAGTACAAATAGCTAATATTCTTAAAGAAGAAGGATATATAGTTGATTATAAAATTGAAAAACGTGAAAAAGGCGATGATATGATTGTCTTAACACTAAAATATGGACAAAATAAAGAAAGAGTAATTACAGGGCTAAAACGTATTTCTAAACCAGGTTTGCGTGTATATGCTAAATCAGAAGAAATTCCAAGAGTATTAAATGGATTAGGTATTGCAATAATATCTACATCTAAAGGAATTATGACTGACAAACAAGCACGTAAAGAACATATTGGTGGAGAAGTATTAGCTTATATTTGGTAGACAATGAGGAGGTGTCCTAGTGAGTCGTATAGGAAATAGAATATTAAGTATACCTGAAGGTGTAGAAGTAACAGTAAATGATAATATTGTTAATGTTAAAGGTCCTAAGGGAGAACTTAGTTTAAAGATTGATAATTGTATCAATGTTGAAGTTAAAGAAGATGGTGTTCACACAACACGTAAAAATGAAATAAAAACTTCTAAACAAATGCATGGTACAACAAATGCAAATATTAATAATATGATTGAAGGTGTAAGCAAAGGTTTTTCTAAATCATTAGAAATAATCGGTGTTGGTTATAACTTTCAAGTTAAAGGAAATAAATTAAATATTAAAGCTGGTTTTTCACATCCTGTTGAAATAGAAGTTCCATCTAATTTAAAAATAGAAGGAATAAGTAATACAGAAATAAAAATAAGTGGGATAGATAAACAAGCTGTTGGTGAGTTTGCGGCAAATATTCGTAAAATAAGAAAACCAGAACCATATAAAGGAAAAGGTATTCGTTATAAAGATGAAAAAGTTCGCCGTAAAGAAGGTAAGAAAGCTTCTAAATAGGTAAGGAGAGATTGTTATGGTAAATAAGGTATCTCGTAATGAAGTACGTAAAATGAGACATGCAAGAATTAGAGAAAATTTATCAGGTACAAGCGAAAGACCTAGATTAAATGTATTTAGATCTAATTCAAATATCTCAGTACAAATTATTGATGATGAAAAAGCTGTTACATTAGCTAGTGCTTCTTCTTTAGATAAATCATTAAAAATTAAAAATGGTTCAAATGTTGAAGCAGCAAAAATTGTAGGTAAAGATATTGCTGAAAAAGCTAAAAAGTTAAACATTACAAAAGTTGTTTTTGATAGAGGTGGTTACCAATATCATGGTAGAGTAAAAGCACTTGCAGAAGCAGCTCGTGAAAACGGATTAGAATTTTAGAAGGAGGGTAACAATGGAAAAAGAAAAAAAATATAACCCACCTAAAAAAATATATGACGAAGAAGTAATAGCAATTAGACGTATTACTAAAGTTACTAAAGGTGGTCGTCATTTTAGATTCAGCGCAGTTGTTGCCGTTGGAGATAGAAAAGGTAAGGTTGGTTTAGGTACTGGTAAAGCAAACGAAGTTCCTGATGCAATCAAAAAAGCTAGTCAAAATGCAACAAAAAATATTATTCATATATCACTTGTAGACAATAGAACAATTTCACATGAAGCAATTGGTAAAAGTGGTGCTGCAAAAGTTCTTATTAAACCTGCAAAAGAAGGTATCGGAGTTATCGCCGGTGGTCCTGTTAGATCAATTCTTGATTTAGCTGGTGTTAAAGATGTTGTATCTAAATCACTTGGTTCAAACACTAAAATTAATATGGCTCGTGCTACTATTAATGCGCTTTCTTCACAAAGAAGTGCTGAACACATTGCTAAACTTAGAGGAAAAACTGTAGAGGAGATTAAAGGATAATATGAAATTACATAATATGCATCCTCAAGAAGGATCAACTCATAAAAGAAAAATAGTTGGACGTGGTCCAGGTAGTGGACTTGGAAAAACTAGTGGAAAAGGTCATAAAGGACAAAACGCTCGTAGTGGTGGTGGAGTTAGACCTGGTTTTGAAGGTGGACAATTACCATTATTTAGACGTATTCCAAAAAGAGGTTTTAGCAATGCAAGATTTAAAAAAGTTTATGCAACAGTTAATTTAAGTGATTTGAATGTATTTAATGATGGCGATGTTATTGATATTAATACATTATTAGAAAAAGGTATTATAAAGAAAGAACTATGCGGTTTAAAAATATTAGGTAATGGAACATTAGAAAAAAAATTGACTATTAAAGCAAAGAAATTTACAGAAACTGCTAAAGAAAAAATAGAAAAATCAGGTGGAAAAATAGAGGTGATCTAATATGTTTGCTGGAATAAAGCAAATATTTAAATCTTCAAATAAAGATTTGAGAAAAAGATTACTTTTCACTTTAGCTATATTATTTATATTTAAAATAGGTACATCTATACGTATTCCTGGTACAGATAATGTAACTGATAATTTAGGATTTTTGGAATTAATTAATGCAATGGGTGGTGGAGCTCTTAAGCAATTTTCAATATTTGCATTAGGTGTTATGCCATACATTACTGCATCAATTATTATTGAGTTATTATCTATGGATATCATTCCATATTTTACAGAGTTGAAAAAGCAAGGATATACTGGAAGACAAAAGAAAAATCAAATAACTAGATATGTTGGTTTAGCAATGGCGTTTATTCAAGGTGTCGCATATTCATTTGCGTTCCTTGGTGATGCGACTCCACTAGAATATATAAGAGTTGCAATTATAATGACTGCTGGTACTGCATTCTTATTGTGGCTTGGAGATCAAATTACACAAAAAGGAATTGGTAACGGTATATCACTTATAATTATGGCTGGTATTTTAGCTAGTATTCCATCAATGTTTATTGAAGCGTTTGATGAGCTAGTTAAAATGGATACAACACAACATGCAATAATTGGTGGTTTGGAATATTTTGCTTTTGTAATAGTATACTTATTAGTAATAATTGGTATTATATTTGTACAAGAAGCAGAAAGAAGGTTACCAATACAATATGCTAATAAATCTACTAGCGCTATTGGTGCCGCTAAATCTTATATGCCACTTAAATTAAATTCTGCAGGAGTTATTCCAGTTATATTTGCATCAACTATACTTGCAATTCCTGCAACTATAGCTCAATTTATAAAGAATGAATCATTTATTAATTTTGTAAATAATTATTTAAATTATAATACACCTATTGGGTTTACAATATATATATTATTAATTTTATTCTTTGCATATTTTTATGTATTTTTACAAATTAATCCAGAACAATTATCAGAAGATTTACAAAAAAATGGTGGATATTTACCAGGAATTAAGCCAGGTAAAGATACATGTAAATATATAAAACAAGTTTTAGCAAAATTAACTATTACTGGTGCGATATTCTTAGCTATTATAGCGGGATTACCAATAGTATTTACAAATGTATCCAATCTACCAGCTAGTGTAACTATAGGTGGTACAGGACTTTTAATCGTAGTTGGTGTTGCTCTTGAAACATATAAACAACTAGAAAGTTCGTTGATAAGTAGAAGATATAGGAAAAGTAAATATATTAGGAGACGTAAAGCATAATGAAAAATATAATATTAATTGCTGCCCCTGCTGCTGGTAAAGGCACACAGGCAAAATTAATAGAAGAAAAATATGGATTAATTCACATTTCTACTGGGGATTTACTTAGAAGTGAAGTAAGCTCTAATAGTGAATTAGGAATTGAATTAGATAAAATAATGAAAAAAGGACAACTAGTAAGCGATGAAATTGTGGAAGATTTACTTAGAAAAAAAATAAATTCAAGTAATAGCAATGGATTTGTCTTAGAAGGTTATCCAAGAAACTTAAATCAAGCATCAAGATTAGACGTAATATTAAATGAAATAAATAAAAAAATTGATTATGTAATTTACCTTGATGTTCCATTTGAAATTGCTTTAAAAAGATCAAGTGGTAGATTACAATGTAAATATTGTGGAAAAATATATAATTTAAATGATGAAAAATTAAGACCATTAAAAAATGGTATATGCAACAATTGTGGTAAAGAGATTTATCAAAGAAATGATGATAACGAAGAATCATTTAAAATTAGATTCAACACATATTTAGAAAATACAAAACCTTTAATTGATTATTATAAGAGTAAGGGTTTATTAAAAGAAGTAGATAGTAGTAAAGATTGTTATACAGTATTTTCAAGTATTGAAAATATTATTGGGAAGTGATATAATGATAACTATTAAAACACCCGAGGAAATTGAACTACTAAATATTGCTGGTAGTATTGTCTATGATACTCATAAATATTTACAAAAATATTTAAAGCCAGGTATTTCAACATTGGAGCTTGATAAACTTGCACATGATTATATTATAAGTAGAGGGGCTACTCCATCATTTCTAAATTACGATGGATTTCCTAATACATTATGTATATCAGTAAATGATGAAGTAGTTCACGGAATACCGAGTAAGCGTAAATTAAAAAATGGTGACATAGTATCGATCGATATCGGTGCTTGTTATAAAGGATATCATGGTGATTCTGCCTGGTCATATTGTATTGGTAATATAAGTGATGAAGAGAAACGTCTTATGGAAGGAACAGAAAAAGCACTATATGCTGGTATTGAAATGGTTAAACCAGGTAATAGAATTGGCGATATTTCAAAAGCTGTAGAGTCAGTTGCGAAAGCATACAATTTAAGTGTAGTAAGAGAACTTGTAGGACATGGTGTTGGAACTGACGTTCATGAAGATCCAGAAGTTCCTAATTATGTTACTAATTATAAAGGTCCTTTATTAAAAGAAGGTATGGTTATCGCAATAGAACCTATGCTTAATCTTGGGAAAAGAGGCGTATACCTTAGTGACAATGATTGGACAGTAATTACATCTGATCATCAAAAATCTGCTCATTTTGAACATACGGTCGCAGTTACTAAGGATGGGTATAAAATTTTAACAGGAGAGTGAGTTTTATGGCAAAAAATGATGTTGTCGAAATTGAAGGTAAAGTTATAGAAGTATTACCAGGCGGAAAATTTAAAGTTGAACTAGAAAACAAGCATATTATAGAAGCTCACGTTTCTGGTAAAATAAGAATGAATTACATTCGTATTTTACCAGGCGATACAGTGCTTGTTGAGTTATCAATTTATGATTTAACACGTGGGCGTATAACCTATAGAAAATAAGTAGGAGGGAAATATATGAAAGTAAAACCATCAGTAAAACCAATTTGCGCAAAATGCAAAGTAATTAAACGTAAGGGTAAAGTAATGGTAATATGTGAGAACCCTAAACATAAACAAAAACAAGGATAATGGAGGTATAATTATGGCACGTATAAAAGGTATTGATATTCCAGATAATAAAGCAATTGGATATTCTTTAACATATATTTATGGTATTGGTAGAAGTACTGCAAAAAAGATATGTGAAGATGCTAAAATTGAAGAAGGAAGAAGAGTTAAAGATTTAAGTGAAGACGAATTAAATAAAATCCGTAATGAGGTATCAAAATACACTATTGAAGGTGATTTAAGACGTCAAGTTAGTACAGATATTAAAACTCAAAAGGAAATTAAATCTTATAGAGGAATACGTCATATAAAGGGATTGCCATGTAGAGGGCAAAAAACTGGACGTAATTGTAGAAGTTGGAAAAATAGACGTGGATCTAAAAAGATCGTTGCTAATAAGAAAAAATAATAAATAAGGAGGTTAGTTATTATGGCTAATAAGGTAAGAAAACGTAAAATAAAGAAGAATATACCCGAAGGACAAGCTCATATTTATTCAACATATAATAATTCTATTGTAACTATTACTGATTTAAATGGTAACGCAATTAGTTGGGCATCTGCTGGGACAATAGGATTCAAAGGTAGTAAGAAAAGTACTCCATTTGCTGCTGGACAAGCTGCAGAAGCTGCAGGACGTTCTGCTGTTGAAAATGGTATGAAAAAAGTATCTGTATTCGTAAAAGGTTTAGGACCAGGACGTGAAACAGCTATAAGATCATTACAAGCTGCTGGACTTGAAGTAGTATCAATTACAGACGTTACACCAGTACCACACAATGGTTGTCGTCCACCAAAACGTCCTCGTAACTAAGAAAGGGAGTGTGTTAGGTGTTGAATATTAAATTTGAAAAACCTGATTACAAAGTTAGTGAATACGTAGAAAATAATTTTTATGGTAAATTTGAATTAGAACCTCTTGAAAGAGGATTTGGAAATACTATTGGTAATGCATTAAGAAGAGTAATGTTGTCATCATTACCAGGTAGTGCAATTACAAGTGTAAAAATTGATGGAGTTCAACATGAATTTCAAACAATTGATGGAATATATGAAGATGTAACAACTATAATTTTAAATTTAAAAGATGTTGTTATTAAAAATCATTCAGAAAATGAAGATGAAACTCATACAATTAAATTGAATATTAGTGGCGAAAAAGAAGTTTTAGCATCAGACTTTGAATGTGATCCAGATATTGAAATAATTAATAAAGATAAAGTTATTGCTCATGTAAACAGTAATGGTAAATTAATAATGGAATGTACTATTGGTAACGGACGCGGATATGTTAGATGCGATGAACAAAAGAAATTACTTGGTAATGTAAAAGCAGGTGTTATAGCTATCGATTCACTATATTCACCAATTGAAAGAGTTAGTTATGATGTTGAACCAGCACGCGTTGGTCAAAATGAAAACTATGATAAATTAATAATGAATGTATGGACTAATGGCGCAATAAAACCAGAAGAAGCAATGGCACTTTCAGCTAGAATATTATGTGAACATTTTGAAATAGTTGCATCAATTGATAATATTGCTGATACAAAGGGATTAATGAATGAAAAAGTTGAAGATCCAAGAATTAAAACATTACAAACACCTATTGAAGATTTAGATTTCTCTGTTCGTGCATATAATTGCTTAAAGCGTGCGTCACTATTGACTGTTCAAGATATTATTAATAAAAAAGAATCTGAAATGGTAAAAATACGTAATTTAGGTAAAAAGTCTTTAAAAGAAGTAATTGATAAAATTAAAGATATGGGACTTAAATTTAAAGATGAAGATTAATAAAGGAGGTAACGATTATGGCATATAGAAAATTAGGTAGAGATTGTAAACACAGAAGAAGCATGTTAGCATCACAAGTTAAGGATGTTATCATGAACGAAAAAATTAAAACTACTGAAACAAGAGCAAAAGAAACAAGAAAATTTGTTGATAAAATGATAACTTATGCTAAAGATGGTAGTTTAGTTTCACGTCGTAAGGCATTAGCGTTTCTTCATAATGACAAAGTCGTTGTAAATAAATTATTTAATGAATTAGCTCCTCGTTATGCAAATAGAAATGGTGGTTACACTAGAATTTTAAAACTTGGAGAAAGACGTGGAGATGATGCATTAGTAGTTATTTTAGAATTAGTTGAAGAAGAATTAAAAGCTCCTAAAAAAGAAGAAAAAAAGGAAGTTAAAAAGGAAGAAGTTAATAAATAATTAATTTCTTTTTTTATTTTTATTGTAAAAAAAAATATAAATCTGCTATATTAAAATATATAATAAATTTAGGATAAACTCTTTAGCATATGTATATATGATTGTGAGATTCATATTTAATAGTATTTGCGTAATTTATAAATAGTAAAGGAGTTTTAATAGTGGATGTAAATAGAAATAAGAAAATAAGTATAATAATAACATCATTACCACTAGTATTGTTACTTATAATAGGTGCAAGTTACGCATATTTTTCTAGTAGGGGAGAAAGTAGTGAAAAGGAAGTACAAGCAGGAACACTTAGAATAGTGTATACTGATAATACAGAAGATTCAGTAACAATAGATAACATAATACCAATATATAATACTGAAATAAAAACAAAAGCAAATAAATTTGCATTTAATATTGATAATACTGGAACATCACTAGCTTATGTAGATATAAAACTAACAGATATAGTAATGGATCCAGAATTATCGAATTTAGAGTTTAAATGGGCTCTATATTCTTGAGATACAAAGATAAGTAATGGTAACTTTAGAAATGTTGCAAACAATGAAGTATTACTAACAAAAAATATAGAATTACCCCAATCAAATAATAAAGATTATGAGTTATATATATGGATAA
>CALVSV010000105.1 GCA_944359595.1 uncultured Bacilli bacterium | reverse complement strand
AAAAGATGTTGATGCGATTTTAGTACCTATCGGTGGTGGCGGTTTTGCTAGTGGTGTAGCACTTGCGACTAAAATGGTAAATCCACATGTAAAAGTAATCGGTGTAGAACCTTGTGGAGCAGCTTGTATCAAGGCATCACTTCAGGAAAATAAAGTAGTATCTTTGCCAAGCGTTGATACTGTAGCAGAAGGTACAGCAGTAAAAACACCAGGTGATGTAACATTTGAATTCATTAAAAAATATGTAGATGAAGTAATCACAGTTTCTGAATTTGAAATTATGTCAGCTTTATTATCTTTGATTGAAAAACATAAATTGATTGCTGAAGGTGCGGGCGTATTATCTTTAGCAGCTAGTAGAAAATTACAATTCAAAGGTAAGAAAGTGGCTGCTATCGTAAGTGGTGGTAATATTGATATTTCTACAATTTCAGCACTTATTGATAAAGCTTTAATCGCTCGTGGTCGAGTATTCTGCTTTAGTGTACAACTTCCAGATAAACCTGGTCAGTTATTGGCGATTTCTCAAATTTTAGCAGATTTAAATGCCAATGTAATTAAACTAGACCACAATCAGGCTAAAGTAACAGATAGCTTCAAAAAAGTAGTGCTTGAAGTAACTGTGGAAACAAATGGTATTGAGCATATTAATCAAATAACGAATGAATTACACCAGAATGGTTTTAAAATAAAAAAAATCTACTAATAAAAAAAGAGAATGAGTATGAAATAAACCGAACTCCAAAAGTTAGACCTAAAATCTAGCGATTAGGAGTTCGGTTTTTTCATGGCAAAATATAGTTTGAAATAAAAAAGATAATATATTGTTTTTGCTCATATTTTGTTTTTGATATTATTTTTAGAAGTTTACCAAGCGATATAACTAAAGTATATAGCATCATTTACTTTATAATACCAACAATCATTAACTTGATGAGAAGAGAGATTTTCTAATAAGTACCATTGGTTATGTTTTTTTACAGCCATAATTTGATTTACATAAACAATATAACCTAATGAATTTTTGGTAAATGTAAGAAGATTTATATAGATAATATTAGGATTATTAGTATCTAATACTTGATTTATGATACGAACTTTATTATTTATATTTTGATTTATACTTAATGAATTATATACTTGTTCACTCATGTGTTGTTGAATAATTTTATTAAAAGGTTCTTTTCCTTGAATAGTTTTATTCATAATTGTTTCAAGTTTATTTGTTGGTAGATATGATTGAAAATTCTGATGAACAGAAATATATGTTCTGTATGTTTGCCAAATATTATTATAAGAAAAGATAATAATACTTAATATAAGAAAAGCAATAAAAATTTTTTTCATAATAAACACCTTTTGATATTTAAAATAAAGTGAAAAACTTATTGTTAGTATATGAAAAGATAATGTAGCTACTATCTAAAAATTTTTAGGAGGTTTTATCATGGCTATAGTATTAAATAGACAAAAAGCTGTAGAATATGCACAAAAATATTGGGATGAAGAAAGTGGAAATTATAATAAGCTTTTTCCTCATTTTGATGGTAATGATTGTACAAATTTTGTTTCTCAATGTTGGAATTATGCGGGGATTCCAAGAAATCCAAACTGGAATGTATCTTTTGTACCAGGAGCTACAACAAAATCATGGACTATTGTAGATGATTTTGCTGAATATATGACAAATACATCTTCTGCTGATACTGAAGATGGATTATCTATTGCTGTAATGAAATGGGACAGTAATGAGGTTACTATTGGTGATATTATTCAATTTTATAGTGAAAGTGAAGAACATGATGGCTGGTATCATTCAGTAATAATTTCTAAAATAGATCCTGTATATGGCATTTGTTATGCAGCACATATAAAACAGCATTTACAAAGACCATTAAGTGATGTATACCCTAATGGTGGTGTAACAGAAGTACGTTTTATTTGTCCTCGTTATGATGAATAAAAATTTTAAATTTAATTTATTAAAAGAATTTGATAATAGTAAAAAAATATATACATTGAAAATAGATATTAACTTTTATTTATCATTTTCTTTTAAACTAGAGATTAGTTTCTTTAAATCATAATGTTTTAGTAATAAAGGAGTACATATTATTTATATGTACTCCTTTATTATATAATATTATTAATATAATTTATAATTATTGATGATATTTTCTTATAAAATTAATAATATTTTTTAAGTGTATATATGTTTTAAAAATATTATTGTCATTATAAGCTATGTTTATTTGGTTTATCTCATTGATTATTTGATAATTAATTTGGTTAGAATAATTGTATTCTAGATTATTCCAATAACTAAAAAATACTCTATCAGAGTGATATTTTACAGGTTGTTCATAGGAAATACATTTCCAGCTGTTATCTTTACTTTGTAAAACAATAATTTGATCAAAAGTAAAACGATAATTTAGTAAGCTGTTATTATTAGATTTAAAAGGTTGAATAATTAAAAAATCAATATAAATAAGGTTAGGATCGTTTTTATCAATACGTTGGTCGATTATTTTTATAGATAGTATGGGTTCAACTTTTTCATAGTTTTTAAATTTATAGTATAAAGTATCATAAACATCTTTAGTCATTATTTGTTGTATATGTTCATCAAATGGTTGTTTCTTTTGAGCAATAGATGTTAATAATGTATCTTCAATAGGAATATATTGAGTATAATTGTAGTGCATTAATTTGTAAGTATAATAAGAGTTAGAAAGAGAAAATTTAATAGGTTCTATTAAGTGAAGATTAAAACTATATAGTGTTGATTTTATAGTTAATAAAATTAATATTAATAAAAAAATTTTTTTCAAAGATATCATCTCCAGTATTTAAAATGTAAAAAAAATCTCTTATTAGTATATGAAAAGGTATTGTAGCTACTATCTTTTATTATACTAAATTTGGAGGTTTTATTATGAATACAGTTTTAAATCGTAAAGGTGCTATTGAATATGCTGAAAAATGGTATGATAGTCATAATCCTGATTATGTAAATTATGATGAAGGAGAATATCAGGTAGATTGTACAAATTTTGTTTCTCAATGTTGGCATGAAGGCGGTGGAATAGATATGTCTCCACTTGTTTGGACTGGTGGAAGTACAACAATAGTTACTACTGATGCGTGGGTAAATGTAGACGCTTTTGCTAAGTATATGACAGAATTATCTGCGGGTTATGATAATTTACCTATTGCTGTAATGAAATGGGATAGTAATGAAGTTTCTGTTGGAGATATTGTTCAATTTTATAATGAAGAACGTGGTGGATGGCATCATTCTGCTATTATCACATATATTGATCCTGTATATGGTTTGTGTTATACAGCTCATTCTGATTCTGTGCATAATAAGCCATTAAGTGATGTATATCCACATCAAGAAACAGAAGTACGTTTTATTTGTCCTCGTTATGCTGAATAAAAATTTTAAATTTAATTTATTAAAAGAATTTGATAATGGTAAGAAAAAATATATATTAAAAATAGATATTAATTTTTACGTATCATTTTCTTTTAAATTAGAAATAAGTTGTTCAAAATCATAAGACTTTAATAATAGAAGAGTACATATTATTTATATGTACTCTTTTATTATATATTTTTATTAATATTATTCAAACTTTTTGATATAATTTTTTGTTTAGGTTTAATTTTTAGAGTTTTAGTCCTTTTAACAAATAAAAGGATAAAATCATGAATATTAAACAACAATCACTAAAAGATATTATTAAAAATAGTTTAAATGGAGATATCAATGCTCAAGACTGTTTAATGCTAAATTATGGAAATTGAGTTATCAAATAGATAAAGAAAATGCTGAGGATATCTATCAGGATTTAGCGTTATTTTTATTCAAGCTTCTATCAAAACTTTCTTTAAATAAATTTACTGAAGGTGGTTTAGTTAATTATATTAATATCAGTCTTAATCATGAGATGATACATATAAGAAATAAAATTTATGCAAAGAATAAAAATGAAATTCCTTTATTAGACGAAGAACCTATGTTAGAAAATCCATATCATATAATAGAAACAAATTTACTTTTAAAAGCTATAAAATCATATTTAAAAAAAGATGAATGGGACTTATTAATAGCTTTAGTAATATTAAATATTCCTGTTACAAAATTAAGTAAAATATATAATGTTTCGATACAGGCTATTTATCAGAAACGAAAAAGAATACAACAGAAGATAAAAAATATATGTTCTTGATAATAATTTTTATTGAATTAAAGTATAGTATTATATGCTAATTTTATATATGGATTTTTTATTTAAGTATTTAGTTAAAAAAAACTGCTCTTGCAAAAATTATTTTTGTTTAAATTTTTTAGAGCAGTTTTTTATTATATTTTTTGTTAGCCTAAATCAACAAATTTACGTTGTCGATTAGTGAAGTTTATTGATTTTGTATAGCCAAAAGATTTTGCATATGAAATAGCATCATCAATATGATTGCCACAATGTTCTGGTTTATGTGCATCAGAAGAAGTGATAATAGGAAGATTGTATTCTACAGCGATTTTCATAAAATCAGGATATGGTGAAAT
>CALVSV010000104.1 GCA_944359595.1 uncultured Bacilli bacterium | reverse complement strand
CAGAATTAGTGCTTCTCCAATTATCATAACAAGTCTCAGCATTTCCAGTTCCTAATACATATAATGATTCTTGTTGTTTCACAAAATCAGCAACTGTAAGAGCACTACTATTAAATGAATTAACGGCTGCATTTCTAGTACTATTTAATATAGTAACTGTAGCTATAACCATTACTATCGCTAACACAACGATAACTGCCAATAATTCAATTAATGTAAAACCTTTTTTATTTAATCTTTTCATTTTTTAAAATCCTCCATATCTTCTTAATATTTTACATATCTAGAATATCATAAAATTTTTTGTTATGCAACCCTCTATAAAAAAAATGTAAAAAATTTTAATGCTTGTTTGACAAATACTAATAAATATGATAAAGTTATTAAGACAAGTTATATAAGAAAAAGCGAGGTGTAAACATGGCAAAAAAAGTATCTAGTAAAAAACCTATGTTTGGAAATAATCGTCCATTCTCATTAAAAGCTACTAAAACAGTTCAAAAACCTAATATGCAAACTGTTACTGTTGATGGTAAGAAAGTTGTGATGACTGTTAGAGAAGCTAAGAAATATAAAGCAGAAAATAAAGCAGCGTAATATACGCTACTTTATTTTTTTTATGAACATACTATCTCCAAAAGAGAAAAATCTATAATTATTTTTTATTGCTTCGTTGTATGCATTCATAATATTTTCTTTTGTTGAAAATGCTGAAACTAACATAATTAAAGTAGATTTAGGTAAATGAAAATTAGTTATTAGTGAGTCTATTGCTTTAAATTTATATCCAGGATATATAAATATATTTGTTGAACCACTATCACTTCTAAATTCATTATACTTATTATATACTGTTTCTAATACTCTAGTTGTAGTTGTACCTACACTAATTATATTTTTGCCACTTCTTTTTGCTGCATTCAATTTTTGAGCTACCTCATCACTTATAAAATATTCTTCTTCATGCATTACATGTTTTGATACATCTTCTACTTTAACAGGTCTAAATGTCCCAAGTCCTACATGTAATGTTACAAAATAACACTCTATTCCCTTATCTTTAATAGATTTTAATAATTCATTCGTAAAATGAAGTCCTGCGGTAGGCGCTGCTGCACTACCACTATTTTTTGCATATACTGTTTGATATCTATCCTTATCATTTAATTTTTCATGTATATATGGTGGTAGTGGCATAGTACCTAACTCATCTAATATTTCTAATAAAATACCATTATAAATAAGCTTGAATCTTCTAATACCTTCATCTAGTACTTCTATACATTTCATCTTTAATTTTCCATCACCAAAGCTAATAACTGTATCTATATGCACCCTTTTTGCAGGTTTAGTAATACATTCCCATACATCAGATTCTATTTCTTTTAATAACAACACTTCAATAACTGCTTTAGTATCTATTTTCTCACCAATAAGTCTTGCAGGAATAACTTTTGTATCATTAAATACTAATACATCATTAGTATCTAAGTAATTTATAATATTTTTAAAAGTATCATGCTTAATATTCCCAGTATCACGGTTCATTATCAGTAACTTAGAATCACTTCTATTAGATAGCGGTGTTTGAGCTATTAAATTCTCTGGTAAATAATAATCAAAATCATCTGTCTTCATAATATCACTCTCGTTTTCAATCTATAATTATACATTTTATTTTTTCGTTTGTCTATCCTCTATAATAAATTTTACCCCTCCACGTACATTATTAACATGTATAGAATAATTTAATAATTCACATGTCTTTTTAACAATTGATAATCCCAATCCAAATTGACCTTTCATACCCTTCTTATATGGTGAAAATATATCATTCATAATACTTTCATCAATCGCTTCTCCATCATTGAAAAGTACTATTCTTTTATTACTAGCTTCTATACTTATTGCATTTTTTGCATATCTCATAAAATTAGTTAATAAATTATCTATAATTGATTCCCACATATCATATGTTCCTCTATATATTAAATTTTTCTTTTTAATTGTTAATGTCCACTTTATATTCTTATTTTCTAATTTAAATTTATCTACACATGCATTAATTATATTAACTATATCTACAGTAGCATCTTTATCCCCATTATAATTTTCTTTTAAATATTCTATTTTATTTAATTGTAATAAGCTTTTAACTTTATTATCTAATTTATTTATTTGTTCAGTAATTACATTATTAGCTTCTTCCTTGCTGATAACTCCATCATTGCTAGCCTCTATATATGATTTAATAACAGCTATAGGTGTTTTAAAATCATGTGATATATTTTGATACATCTCATTCTTATAATTATCTTGTTCTAATAACATAAGTCTAGTATCATCTATTGTACTTTCTAACACCTTTAATTCATCATCTACTTTTATTCTAGGTATATTATCATAATTATCATTATTTATATTATTTACTCTTTTAATAAGTAAATATATTTTTCTAACTACAAAATTACACCAAATTAATAAAGATATTAATATAAGTAAAAATGTAATAATTATAACAGGTAATAATGATACAAATAATCTAGATTTAATTTTATTTACAAATTTATCATTAGTAATAGTTATTTTTATATTATCTATATTAATATTTCTAACATAATAATATTGTTTATTATTTATTTTAAACGTACCATTCTTATTATCAATATTATTTAATATATCTTCATAATCAGCATTAGTTACAATATCATCAATATTAGAACTAACAATGATATTACCACTATTATCAACTTGAATATATGCTATATTTTCTGAAAAATGTTTTTCAGATATATTATTACTATTAATATATTTAAGTGGTTGATCTAAAAAATTATATACTACTTCTTCTAAATATGGAGACATTGCATTAGGTAAAAATATAGTAATAGATACTACTAATATAATAAATACTATAAATGATATTAAAGTTAATTGATTAGATAAAGATATTCTATTTTTCATACTAATTTATAACCATAGCCATATATTGTACTAATCTTAAGTCTAGGCATTTTCTTTCTTAAACGTCTAACTAAATCATCAACTACTCTATCACTACCATAATAAGTATTACCCCATATTTTATTTAATATTAATTCTCTATCTAATGATTTATCCATATTTTTAATAAACAATATTAATAGATCAAATTCTAAAGTAGTAAGAACAATTTCTTTATTATTATATATAATTAATCTTTTACTAATATCTATTTCATAATCATCATATTTTATTTTATCAAAGCTTTTATTATATACTCTTTTAATTATTTTATTAACTCTTAATATAAGTTCTTTAGGAGAATAAGGTTTAGTAATATAATCGTCACTTCCAAGTTCTAATCCTATTATTTTATCTAAATCTTGATCCCTTGCAGAAGTAAATATAACTGGTACTATTTCATTTTTTTCTCTTATATGTTTAATTACATCATACCCAGATACATCATCTTCAAGCATAATATCTAATATCCATAAATCTACATTATTATCTAAGTTGATAGCATCACTACCCTTAGTTAAACTTATAACATTATATCCTTCTTTTTTTAAATATGTAGTTATTAAATTATTTAAGTTTTCTTCATCTTCTACTAAACATATAGTATACATTATATCACTTCCCATATATTAATATAAAATAAAATTTTTGAATAAATATGAATAAATTATGTGAAAATATGTGATTAATCCATTATAACATAAAAAGATTAAAATGAATCAAATTCAATATTAATCTTTTCATTATTTTTATAAGCATAAGCATTCAATATATTTCTAATAGAGTTAGCATTAATTCCCTTATAACCAATTAGTCTAGCCATATCATCTTTACTTACTAATACAATAATATTATGATCATACTCATTACTATCTATCTCTTTTATACTAACTAACTCTTCATTATTAACAAAAACAGTAACTAATTGGTATATAAGTGAAATGTAATTATTTACTATGTCTTTCTTCATGGAATTTCTTCATAATACCTTGTTTTGATAATATACTTCTTACAGTATCTGTTGGTATTGCTCCATTTCTAAGCCATCTTAAAACTTCTTCTTCTTTAACATTTATAGTAGCTGGTTCAGTTGTTGGATTATAATAACCTAGTTCTTCAATTACTATACCATCTCTTTTAACACGTGAATCAGCCGCTACAATTCTATATGATGGACTTTTCTTAGCCCCCATTCTTTTTAGTCTTAACTTTACTGCCATATAAATTCTCCTTTCTTCATGTATCCAATTATATCATAACATAAACATGAATGTCAACCAATTTTGGTTGACATTATTAATCAACTGTTTGAGGAACAGCATATCCTATCATATCTGCGTGTTCTTCTTCAAATTGTGTTGCATAATTCTCTATTTCACTAATTGTATTAAATGTAGTATTTATCTCTATTATACCCTCATAGCTTGATATAACATAAATTAATTTTGCGCCAATACTAGTTATATATGATTCCATCTCTTCTTTACTTAATTCATTTATAAATTCAACTATAAGTCTATTATTTATAAAATTTGTATCACCGTCAGTAACTATATTAGGATTTTCCTCTACTATATTAGTATCTTCTTCTACTTGTATAGTATTAGTGTCTTTATCTTCTTCTTTAATATCATTATCATTTAAATTTAATTTAGTTTCATCACCTTTAATTATAGAAAAAATAATTAATCCTAAAATTATTACTATTACAAATATTACTATAGTAATTAAATATTTCTTTATTTCATTAGCATCATTACTATAACCCATTATATCAACTCCACATCATAGTAATTATATAATAAATAAATATAAATGTAAATCATATTATTTAACAAGGTGAAATATATGAAAAACATTATATTATTTTTTAAAGGATTAATCATAGGTATGGGACAAATAATACCAGGAGTAAGTGGTGGAATGCTATCTATATCTCTTGGATTATATGATAAATGTATAGATATTATTTCAAATATATTTAAAGATTTTAAAAAAAATATATTGTTTTTATTACCTATATTTTTAGGAATAATAACATCTATATTATTAATAAGTAAACTTATTAAAATATCATTATTATTTTATTATGTACCTACAATGTTTTTATTTATAGGATTAATATTAGGTGCATTAAAAAATACATTAAAAAATATAAATATAAATAATAATAAAAAATATATTATAATAACTATATTAATATCTATTATATTAATTTCATTATTATTTATAAAAAAAGAAACTATTAATTATAATATAAATTTAAATATAAAAACATTTATAATATTAATATTAGTAGGATTTATATATGCATTCGCAACTGTAGTACCAGGTATTAGCGCAACTGCACTAATGGTTATGTTAGGATATTATAATTTAATAATAGATGTAATAAGTAATTTAACTAATATAAATAAAACATTATCTAATATAGAAATAATTATTCCGTTATTTATTGGACTTATAATAGGTATAATATTAATATCTAAACTTATGAATTATCTATTTAAAAAGAAAAAAACACTAATACAATATATAATATTAGGTCTTGTTATATCATCAATAATATCTATGGTTATTACAA
>CALVSV010000103.1 GCA_944359595.1 uncultured Bacilli bacterium | reverse complement strand
AACACTAGCACCTCCAATCGAAAACAATTCATCGTAAAATTTAGTTGCTACTAACGTTCCTAATCCATTATGATGTAAATTCGGCGATATACCTATTTCTATTTCTACATTTTTACCATCAGCATTTTCTCTTAATGTATTAATGTATCCTACATAATTATTTTTATCATCTAATAATAAATAATTATAATTATTTAATGCTTTAATAATACCATATTTTTCACTACCTTTTTGTAGAAAATATTTATCTTCACCTATTGGTATTGCAAAGTTATCTCTATCTTGCATTATTCTAATATGTTGTTCTACTAATTTATTAAAATCTATATTTTCTTTTTTTATTAGTTTTGGCGAAATCATTTTATATCCATTTGGTAATTCTATTTTTAAATCCATCTCTTTTTTATTAGTATTTATTAATGATATAGGTATTGCTCTATTATCAGGTATGACTATTCTAGATTGTTTTTTCATATTTGGAATATGTTGAAACATTAAACTTGATTCTATTTTATCAAAGTTTTTTTGCTGAATATGGTACTTGTCCATAATAATTCATAGAAGTATAATTTAATATATCTAATAATTTTTTATTACTTGCATTTACTGATAAAGTTATATTATGTACATTTAATTTATGTACGTAATTAATATATTCATCTATTAAGTAACCTATAAATTTATGTGTAATTACATCGCTTAAATTTTTATCTAAAAATATATTTAGATTGCACGTCTATTAGACCATAATAAATTATTTAACCCAATAATACCAATTGCTTTATTATTATATTTAATTGTAAACGACATTTGTAGTTTTGGAATATTATAATATTTAGAATATTCTTCTAAAACTTCATTACTTATTCCTAACTCTAAATATTTATTATATATAGTATTATTACTAGCAATATTTCAAGTTTTTCAGCATTAAATAATTTTTTATTAACTTCAAATCTTATAGATGCAACACTATTTTTATAATCAATATCATATATTCCAATATAACCAATATATTCATTATTTTTATTCATAATTGATGCACGATAACTAGTTGGCATATTTTCTAATATATCATCTGCCTCTTTTCTAGAAATATTTGAATTAGCCATAATTAATTTCTTTGATAACTCTATATTAGCATCAAAACTACCAATATAATAATTAACTGTTTCTAATTTTGAAATAAAATTATTATTTATATACATATTAACACCTACTTAAAATATATATTTTATTCGTATTATATCATACTTTTTAACTTCCGTTTTACAAGGAATTTTTAATATTTGTTTAGGATGTCGTGCAACATCAATATTAATACCATCTTCATCAATCAATCTTTCTATTTTTAGTTTAAATGTAGGTGTGTTAGGACCAAATACTTCAACCTCATCTCCTAATTTAAAATAATTTCTAACTTCCATCGTAATCATATCATCTTTATAATCTAAAACTATACCTAAAAAATCTTGATTAGAATTTTCTTGCCTACCTAAATAATATTGTTCATCAACTCCTGGATGTTTATCAAAAAACTGTGGAACACTATCTCTATTAGCCACTTTAGATAATATCTTTATGTAGTTAGGATCTAAATTAAAATCATTACCTTTACTCAAATATTCATCAATAACACGCCTATATACATATAATACTGTAGAAATATAATATATACTTCTCATTCTACCTTCAACTTTAAAAGATTTAACTCCTATATCTATCATATCTTTAATATATTTTATCATCTGTAAATCTTTAGAACACATAGTAAACTTTGTAGTACTATCTATCTTTTCTTTACCATATAAATCAAAATCCCATCTACATATTTGAGCACATCCTCCCCTATTGGAATCTCTATTAGTCATATAGTTTGATAAAACACATCTTCCACTTAATGAAGAACACATCGCACCATGTACAAAACATTCTACATCTATATTATTATATTTTATTATATCTTTTATATCATCTTTGTTTGCTTCACGTCCTAAAACAATTCTTTTTACCCCTAGATTTTTATAAAATTTCGCACTCATTTTATTTAAGCATGATGCTTGCGTTGATAAATGTATTTCCAAATTAGGAGCTATTTTTTTTATTAAATTAATACAGCCTATATCAGATACTATAACAGCATCAACACCAATACTATCTAACTCTTTAATATATTTTTCTATATCTTTATAATCTTCGTTATGATATATAATATTCATAGTAACATATACTTTTTTATTAAGTTTATGAGCATAATTAACTGCACTTTTTATATCTTCTAAACTAAAGTTTTTAGCATTCGCTCTCAAACTATAATCTCTACCACCAATATATACAGCATCAGCACCATAATGAAAAGCCCATTTTAACTTTTCTAAATCACCAGCAGGAGCAAGTAATTCTACTTTATTCATTTTCATCACCTACTTTATATATTGTTTTTTTATGTAAAAAGCCACTATATGTATTAATACTAGTAAATTTATTATGATAATTAACTAACATTTTTAAATCTAATAAATTATCATAATATAATGTTCTAATAACTATTAAAGAATTAATTAAATCAAATATATTAAAATCTATATCATAAGAATTAATTACTATATAATCTATATTATTATCTAATATATTTTTATAATCTATAATCCCATTAATTATTTTACCATCAATTATTTGTGTGCCATTATTATCTTCATATATATCATATAATATATCTTTATTTTTAATTTTATATTTATTATATTTTTTTTCTTTGTTTATATATTTAAAATATGCAGATATTAAATATCTATTAGATGAAAATATATTAAATTTACCATATATTGGTACATATAATGTTGCTTTAGTATTATTTTTTATATCGTATATTTCAGATAATGTTATATCTGTTGACAAAAAACTGCTCTTAACTCCTAAATCATAATATGAATTTGTGCTGTTATAACTAGTTGTTGCATGTATATTACCCCATATCAATTGTATATCAAGACAATTATCTTTAACAATTTGGTATACAGCTAAATCATCAAATAATATTTTATAACCTTCTAATTTTTTTAAAATACATTCCAATTCTTCTAATTCAATATTATGTATTATCTTATTAATACTTATAATAATTTCTTTATTACATTTAATATTTGTTATTTCATTAATATCTAACTCTAATATATTTAGATTATT
>CALVSV010000102.1 GCA_944359595.1 uncultured Bacilli bacterium | reverse complement strand
CTACAAAAAAGATTATAGACGAAGAAAAATAGAAATAGGTGATTAAATGATATTAGATAAATTTAAATTAGACAATAAAGTTGCGATTGTAACTGGTGCGAACACAGGACTTGGAATGGGAATGAGTATTGGTCTTGCAATGGCAGGAGCGAAAGTTGTGTTAGTGGCTAGAAGAGATTGCGAGGAAACAATAAAAGAAATTGAAAAAAATAATGGAGAATGTTATTTTATAAAAGCAGACTTACAAGATTTTAAATCAATAGATTTAATTGTTGAAAAGACTATAGAAAAGTATGGTAAAGTTGATATACTTGTAAATAATGCAGGAATTATTAGAAGAGAAGATTCTATAAAATTTAGTGAAAAAGATTGGGACGAGGTAGTAAATATTAATGAAAAAATGGTGTTTTTTTTAAGTCAGAGAGTAGCAAAAGAATATATTAAACAAAAAAGTGGAGGCAAAATAATTAATGTCGCATCAATGCTATCTTATCAAGGTGGTATTAGAGTTCCATCGTATACAGCTAGCAAAAGTGCAGTAATGGGGCTTACAAAAATAATGGCAAACGAATGGGCAAAATATGATATTAATGTTAATGCTATTGCTCCTGGATATATGATTACAAATAATACAGAAAATATTAGAAATGACAAAGATAGATATAATGAAATATTATCAAGAATACCTGCTGGACGATGGGGAACAAAAGAAGATATGGCTGGTGCAGTTGTCTTTTTAGCAAGTTCCGCATCTGATTATGTAAATGGATTTACTATTGCAGTTGACGGAGGATGGCTTGCTAGATAGTATGATAGTTTACAGTAATGAAATAGTTTTTAGAGGACACCCTGATAAAGTTTGTGATCAAATAAGTGATGCTTTAGTGGATGAATATATTTTGCAAGATAAAAATAGTAGATGTGCGATCGAAGTATTAGGAAGTAAGAATTTGATTGTCGTTGCTGGTGAAGTTACGTCAAAAGCAACTGTTAACATAGAATATATTGTAAAAAAAGTATTAAAAGATATTGGCTATAATTCAAATTATAATATAATTGTAAAACTTGATAAACAAAGTAACGATATAGCCTTAGGCACAAATAAAAATAATTTAGGTGCTGGCGATAACGGAATGATGTTTGGTTATGCAACTAAAGAAACTGAAAAATTATTACCTAAAGCAATGGTTATATTACAAGAATTTAGTATGTTTTATGATGAATTAAGAAAAGTAGATAAAAGGTTTTTACCAGATGGAAAAGCACAAATAACCGGATATTATGATAATAATATGAATCTAAAAAAAATTAAAACATTTACTATATGTTATCAAAATACTGAAGAAGAACGAAATATAACCGATGATATATTAAAAAAAGAAGCTACGAAAATATGTGATAAATATAATGTTAAAATAGATGAATTTTTAATTAATTCAACATCTAAATTTTCTATTGGCGGTTTTGATGCAGATACTGGATTAACCGGAAGAAAAATAGTTGTTGATACATATCAATCATTTGCTAAAGTTGGCGGTGGTGCTTTTTCTGGTAAAGATCCTACAAAAGTTGATAGAAGTGGGGCATATAAAGCAAGAATTTTAGCTATTCGTTATTTAAAAAAGTATAATTTAGATTGGTGCAGTGTACAATTAAGTTATGCGATTGGAATGAAAAAACCATTATCAATATATATAAATAGTAATATTGGTAGTATAGATGTAGATGATTTATTGTATGAGGAGTGTACACCTAGTAATATTATTAAGGATTTGGATTTATTAAATGTAAATTATGAGGAGCTTGCAAGATTTGGACATTTTAAAGATGAGAAAACTAAAAGATGAATATTGGGCAAATACCATATTCATCTTTTGAATTTAGGAGGTTTAAATGAATAATACATTAAGTAATATTTGTGGTTATGAATTGGATAAAGAACAATTTGATTTTGTTACAGCAAATAATAAAACAATTCTTTTAGTAGCATCAGCGGGTAGTGGAAAAACACTATGCTTAATAGGTAAAATCAAATATTTAATAGAAGTTAAAAATATAAAAGAAGAAGAAATATTATGTATATCATATACAAATGAAGCCGTTAATAATTTAAAAAATAAATTATTAGAGTTTTATAATTATAATATAGAAGTAAAAACTTTTCATAAATTAGCACTATCATTACTAGATAGTAAAATAAAAGGTATTTGTCCTAATAACTATTTAGATTATATAATAGATGAATGTTTTAATAATGTAATTTATAATAATATTAAAATGTATAAAATTATAATGAAATATTTAGGAGTACCACCATATAAAAAAAATTATATAAAAAGCAATAGTACTGATATAATAAATTTAAAAAGATTATTATCTAGATTTATTAATTTATTTAAGTCTAATAATTATAATTTATATGATTTTTATAAAATATATAATAAAAATAAATATACAATATTTAATAGAAATAAAAATAAATTGTTCTTAAAAATAGCATTTTATATATATCAAATATATATGGAAGAACTCGATTCAACATTAAGATATGACTTTAACGATATAATCAATTTGGCAATATCTAATGTAGGTAATAATCTAAAATATAAATATATTATTATAGATGAGTATCAAGATACATCAATTGTAAGATTAAATCTTATCAAAAAGATTATTGAAAAAACTAACGCTGGATTAATAGTTGTAGGTGATGATTACCAATCTATATATAGATTTACAGGTTGTGATTTAAATATATTTTTAAATTTTAATAAATATTTTAAGGATGCATCTATAATGTATTTGAATACTACTTATCGAAATTCTATGGAATTAGCTAGTGTAGCTAATAAATTTATATGTAAAAATAAATTACAGATGAAGAAAAATATATATTCTAATAAACATAATTTAAAACCAATTAAAATTATATATTATAATAAATATAATAATGACTTATTTAATTTACTTAATAAAATAAAAAATAATGGTAATATATTAATTTTGGGTAGAAATACAAACGATATAAAAAAATTTATAGATACAAATAAATATAATTTATCTGATTATAACGCACGATATTTAACTGTTCATAAATCAAAGGGATTAGAAAGTGATAATGTTATTATAATAAATTTAGAAGATAGAATACTTGGATTTCCTAATAAACTTGAAGATGATAATGTATTAAAGTATGTAATACTTAATAAAGAAAAATATGTATATGATGAAGAAAGAAGACTTTTTTATGTTGCATTAACTAGAAGTAAAAATAACGTTTATATTATTTCTAATCAGAATAAGCAATCAATATTTTTAAAAGAAATAGTAAAATATTACAAAAATTATTGTGAATTTATTTAAATTTTTATATAATTAATATATAAATAGAAAGAGGTTATGTAAAGTGTATAAAGTTAGAAAATCATTTTTTACATGTTTGATGATGGCGGTAGTAATATTATCTGTAATTGCATCAACTAAATTAACAGTTATATTTAATATACCTATTGCATGTTCATTTTTCATTTTTCCATTAGCATATTTATCTATTGTAGTAATAAATGATTTAAAGGGTGCGAAAGATGCATTAATTACATTAATTACCGGAGTAGGAATATTAATAATATCTTATTTACTTATTGCTCTTGTATTAAATTTACCAAATCAAATAGATACTATTAATGAGGCTAATGCAATACAATTATTATATGGGCAAGAAATTAATGGTATGTATTTACCAAATATAAAAATCATGATAGGAAGTATCATTGGATTGTTAGCTGCAGGGCTATCGCTAATAGGAATATATTCATCTGCAAGTAAGTATACATTTAAAACAATATCTTGTTTTTTAGCTGTTTTAATTGCTCAATTACTATTTAATGCAATATATATTTTCGCAACAGAATATGGTGTTACAGAAGGTAATGCATTTATAATGTTAATTTTAAATAGATTTATATTCTCTGTTGCTTGGACATTCTTAATATCAATTTTATTTTTAATTTTTTCACATCATAAAAAAGAAAAACCTAAAGTAACTATTGAAGAAGTAACAAAAAAAGAAGCAAATATAGAAGAAAAACCAAAAACAGTATCAAAACCTAAAAAAAGTACTAAAAATATAGAAATAAGAAACAATCAAAAATCAGTAAAAAATACTAATAGTAAAAATAAAGAGAAGAAAAAATAAATATAATTTATAGAAAAACCAATATTTTTATTGGTTTTTTATAAAATACTTTATTACATTTTTAAATTTTCTTTATTTTTAAATTGTTATTTGTTATAATAGTTAAGTGAAATGGCAAGGTGATATAATGACTAATATAATAGATAAAATATATAAATATTCTTTAGAAGAAATAATGGGACAACGTTTTGGAAGATATGCAAAAACTATTATTCAAGATAGAGCTCTTCCTGATGCAAGAGATGGATTAAAACCTGTTCAAAGAAGAATACTTTATTCTATGTATAAAGATAAAAATACACACGATAAACCATATAAAAAGAGCGCAAAAACAGTTGGTAATGTTATGGGGCAATTGCACCCTCATGGAGATTCTAGTATATATGATGCAATGGTTAGAATGAGTCAGTGGTGGAAACAAAATGCTGTATATATAGATATGCATGGTAACAATGGTTCAATGGATGGTGATAGTCCAGCTGCAATGCGTTATACAGAGGCAAGACTATCAAAAATTGGTGAAGAAATGTTACGCGATATTGAAAAAAATGTTGTTGAATTTGCACCAAATTATGATGATACAGAAATGGAGCCGACAGTTTTGCCAACAAAATATCCAAATTTATTAGTAAATGGAGCTAATGGTATTAGTGCCGGTTATGCAACAAATATTCCACCACATAATTTAGGCGAAATTATAGATGCGACTATATACCGAATAGATAATAATGAATCTACTATGGAAGATATAATGAATATCGTTAAAGGGCCTGATTTTCCTACTGGCGGTATAGTTGAAGGTATTAAAGGAATAAAGGAAGCTTTTAAGACTGGTAGAGGTAAAATAATATTAAAAAGTAATGCAACTATAGTTAAAGATCAAATAATAGTTACAGAAATTCCATTTGAAGTTAATAAGGCAAATTTAGTTAGAAAAATAGATGAAATAAGAGTAGATAAAAAAATTGATGGAATTAGTGAAGTTAGAGATGAAACAGATAAAAATGGATTAAGAATTGTTATAGATTTAAAGAAAAGTGCTAATAAAGAGTTGGTGTTAAATTATTTACTTAAAAATACTGATTTGCAAATTAGTTATAATTATAATATGGTAGCTATTGTTAATAAAAGCCCTAAACAATTGGGAATAATAAAAATAATTGATGCTTATATTAATTTTCAAAAAGAAGTAATTACTAATAGGACTAAATTTGATTTAGAACATGCTAAGGCAAGACAACATATTGTTGAAGGATTAATAAAAGCATTATCTATATTAGATGAAATAATAAAAATAATTAGAGCTAGTAAAAATAAAAGCAATGCTAAAGATAATTTAATAAAAGAATTTCAATTTACACAAATTCAAGCAGAAGCAATCGTTACTTTACAATTATATAAATTATCTAATACAGATGTTACATTATTAGAAAAAGAATTAATAGATTTAAATAAATTAATTAAAAAACTAGAAAATATATTAAGTAGTGATAAAAAATTAATGAATATAATAAAAGATGAATTAAATGATATTAAAGAAAAATATTCTACTCCAAGAAAAACTCAAATTAAAGAAGATATTACTGAAATAAAGATTGATACAACACTTATGATACCTAAAGAAGATGTTATTGTATTGGTAACTAATGATGGATATGTAAAAAAAGTTTCTAAAAAAAGTTTCTCTTCATCATCTAACGATACTACTGGATTAAAAGAAGGTGACTATTTAATTGGTTTGTATGAAATGAATACTATGGATACTATTTTATTGTTTACAAGTCTAGGTAATTATTTATATGTACCTATTCACGATTTACCCGATGCTAAATGGAAAGATTTAGGAAAACATATAAGTAATATAGTACCAATTAAATCAAATGAAAACATTATTTCTAGTATACCTATATATGATTTTAATCAAGATGGAGATATCACTATTTTTTCTAAAAATGGAATGATAAAAAGAACAATGATTAAAGATTTTAAAGTATCTAGATATTCTAAGCCTATAACTTGTATGAAATTAAAAGATGATGATGAATTAATAAATGCAACATTAACTTTTAATAATAAAAATGTTTTAATTGTAACTGATGATTGTTATGGATTATGGTACGATATTGATAGTGTCCCAATAAGTGGTGTTAAAAGTGCAGGAGTAAAATCTATTAATTTAAAAAATGGTAGTGTAGTGTCTGGAATATTGTTTGATGACAGTAAAGAATATTTATTAGTATTTACTAATAAAGGTAATGCTAAAAGAATAAAATTGTCTGAAATGGAAATGGGAAAAAGAGCTGGTAGAGGATTACTTATTATGAAAGAAGTTAAATCTAATCCTCAAAAAATAAATAGTGCCTATGTTGTTGGTAAAGTAAATATTGATATTAAAGATAATAATGGTAAATTTATTAATTTAAAATCAACTGAAATACCAATTATGGAAAGATATAGTACCGGATCTAATGTGGTAAAAAAAGGAATATTAAGCACACACTTAGAAATTTCTCTAGAAAATAAAAGTGATTTTGAAAGCCATAAAGCACAAGAGGAAATAATAAACTTTGATGAAGAAGATAATGGTGTTCAAATATCACTGGCTAATATAGATGATAAATTTTTAGAAGTCGATGAAATTTTAGATGATTTTGATTTATAATCTTCCAATAATTATTGGAAGATTTTTAAATTTATATGAATTTATATTAATTTAATGATATAATAAATATAGGACAAAAAAACATATAAAGGAGGTTAACAATAATTATATAATTATTGTGGGTATTATGAAAAAAATAGTTTTAGTTGATGGTAATAATTTATTATTTAGAAGTTATTATGCTACTGCATATAGTGGTAATATAATGAAAAATTCAAAGGGGTTTCCTACAAATGCACTTTTTGGATTTATAAATATGATAAATAAAATAATGGATGATGAAAAACCAGAATATATGTTGGTTGCTTTTGATAAAGGAAAAACTTTTAGACACGAAAAATATGATTTTTATAAGCAAGGAAGAATAGAAACTCCAGATGATTTAAAAAAACAATTTCCTGTTGCTAAAGAAGTATTAGATTGTTTAGGTATTAAATGGTTTGAAATTGATAATTATGAAGCTGATGATATAATTGGTACACTTTCTAAAAGAGTAGATGAAAATAATGAATTTAATGCAACAATAATTAGTAGTGATAAAGACTTATTACAACTTATCAGCAATAAAGTTACAGTAAAACACTTAAAATCAAAGGATAGTATTGTTTTCACTCCTGAAAAGTTTAGAGAAGTTTATGGTATTGAACCTATTCATATGATAGATTTAAAGGCTTTAGCAGGTGATGCATCTGATAATATACCTGGTATTAGGGGAATCGGCGAAAAAACAGCGTTAAATCTATTAAATAAATATACAT
>CALVSV010000101.1 GCA_944359595.1 uncultured Bacilli bacterium | reverse complement strand
ATTTTTCACTTCATCTTCTGTATATAAAAATCTATTCATTAAAATATGTATATAATTTTTTTTATTTTCTATACATTTAGACATTATCAACATAAATTGTTGTTCCTCCCAACTAAGATATGCATATTTTTCTATAAATGCATAATCTTCTGTATATGTATCATTATGAGAATATTTTGAATAGTTACTTATTTTTGCCAATTCAATCGATTTATTATTAATTAAACTTTTACAACTTTTTGACAAATATTTAATTAATGTATTCTTTAATAATATACTATCATCACAATTAATAAATATTCCTCCACACTTATTTATTAGTATGTCGTATGCATAATCATAAATACATGAATTACCCAAATAAAAATTATAAGTTTTTGAAATATATTCTACTACAATTTTTAATACTTCTAATATTTCTTTACTATATTTATTCATATTATATTTATCAATTGGTATCATATCTCCAAACCAAATATATTTATTGTTATTTATGTTATTTATAATTCCATCTTTATTATAAACAAGAATATATTTAATAAACTCATCACTTGTTATATTTAATTTTTTAGACAATCTATTTATATCATCTACATTTAATAATTTATTATATTCATCTATTAATTTTAAATATACTTTACAATATTTGTAATATTCTTTATCATTCATATTACTTCTTTCTAAATTAAATATATTATATATATAATTATAATTAAAAATATATTCTGCTTTCAATTTATTCAATGAAATATCATTTTTTTGAAATATCTCTATTATTTTTTTTATATTATTAAAATTACCTTTAGCTAATATAGTTGGGCATTGGTAAGTCAAAGACAGCATATTATATTTATTTAGTAACTCTATTATTTTTTCTATATTATTAAAATTATTTCGAGCTAATATATATGGACATTGTTCAAGCAAACTTACCATATTATATTTATTTAATAACTCTATAATTTTTTCTATATTATCAATTTTACCTTTAGCTAATATATATGGACATTGGTTAAATAAATATACCATATCATATTTACTTAATAATTCTATTATTTCTTCTATATTATTAAAATTACTTTGAGCTAATATATATGGACATTGTTCAAGCAAACTTAGCATATTATATTTATTTAGTAACTCTATTGTTTTTTCTATATTATTAACATTACCCTGAGCTAATATAGTTGGACATTGACTAAGTAAATATACCACATTATATTTACTTAATAGTTTTATTATTTTTTCTATATCACTAATTCTACCTCGAGCTAATATAGTTGGACATTGTTCAAGCAAACTTAGCATATTATATTTACTTAATAGCTTTATTGTTTTTTCTATATTATTAACATTACCTCGAGCTAATATATATGGACATTGTTCAAGCAAACATACCATATTATATTTACTTAGTAGTTCTATTATTTCTTCTATATTTTCTATTCTTCCTAAGTTATATACTGATTTTATTTTCTTTTTTAAAAATCTGTTTATAAATTCGGCTGATATATTACTATTATTTTTTAATACCATCCTAAGTTGTTCTTCACTAATCATACATACATCACCCGTCATCATTATATATCATTTAAAAATAAAAAACTATCGTTTTGATAGTTTTTTATATTTTTTATTCAACAATGATTTTTCTTGTTTCTACATCATAATTTCCAGCACCATCTGAAACTTTATAATTTATACTATACACACCTTTAGTAGTTATATCTAATATAGGAGTACCAGGATAAATTTCAACTTTTAACGTATCAGATGAATTATCACTTATATTATCATATATATCTTCTATGAACTTATCTCCAACTTTAAGTTTAACTAAAGTATTTATTGAAATTACAGGAGCTGTTTCATCTTTTATAGCTACAACTCTATCATCTTTAGCGCTATTTCCAGCTAAATCAGAAATTGTATAAGTTATTTTATATGTACCAACATTTTTAGTATCTATTGTTGGAACAACTTCCCAATTATTACTTCCTCTTTTTTGAAATTGGTAAGTTTTTTCTACACGTGATGTTATATCACCTTCTACATCATCAATTGCACTATAACCTTTATCCACATATTCACTTCCTGCTTCAATATAATATCTATTTTTATCAACAACAGTCATTGTAGGACTAACTTTATCTATTCCAGTAACAGCATAATCAACATTTACACCATTTCCAATTTTATCTTCTACATATATACTACCACTATAGTTTTCACTATATACTTTTGTATATGTTTTATCATCAACTTTAGTCCATCCATTTAGTTCTTTAATTTCTTCGTTTGCTTTTAAAGTTACAGTTACAACTTCATCAGTAGGTTGACCATTATTTGATGTAGTTATTTTAACATCAGGATAAGTATTATCTAATTTAAATTTATTTCGAGTTCTAGTATAACTTACATTTCCAGCCATATCAACAACTTTTACCCATAAAAAGTAGTTGTTAGTTGCATTAGTTTTAGAAACAGTAAATTTACCACTGTCATGATTTGTAATTTCTATACCTTCGTTATTGTTAAATTTTTTAATGACATCATCTTTTTTGTTTTTTGTAGTAAACATATAATATATTTTATCTATATATTTTTCTTTTACATCTACAGTTACAACAAATTCTTTTGCTACAGTTGAACCACCATTACTTGAGAATGTAACTTCCCCAACAGAATTGTCATATATTACTTGACCATAATTACCAGCTACAGTAACATTATCGTTATTTAATGTTGATTCATTTCCCGCAACATCTATTATATTAGTAATAGTAAATGGAATAATTTCTTCATTTTTTAAATTAGCTTTTTCATTATCAATTGTTATATCAGCAACATAAGTATATTTTCCATCTTTACTACCTCTATATTTGAATGTAGAGCTTTGTTTATCTCCTATCGTAAGAATTGGATTTTCTACTAGCATTTCATTAAAATTAGCCTCAACTCTTAATGTTTGACCATCTTTAATATATTTACGTCTACTAGAATCACTTACATTTAATATATATAATGGATTCGAATCATCATTTGTTAATGCAGGAGTTCTATCGTATATTACACTATTATATTTTTCATTATCAGCTTTATTAATAACAGCATTAGTATTACCTGCTAAATCAGTAAATCCACTAATTTCAAACGTAATTTCTCCTTCTGTTAATTCAGTTTCATCTTCAGGAATAGTATATTGAGCAATATATTCATATTTTTCACTACCATCACTATATTTTGTATCTTGTGATCTAACGAATTTAACTTCATCACCATTTATTTTAAGTACAAAACTAGATTCATCAAGATTTTCTGGTATATAAGCTTCTTCTGTAAATGTTACTAATATAGATAGTTTATCACCGTTTTTTGCATATTTATAATTACCATTTTCATAGTTTGTTCTGTTAAATATTGTTACAGAACCTTCTTTTACTTCTATAGGAGTTTTATCTATTGTAAATGTAACTTTTTCTGATTCATGACCAAAATTATCTTTTGCCCATACAGTATAAGTTGCTTCTTCACTTACAGTAAGAGTATTAATGCGTCCCATTCTTTCATCATTTAAATATACTTGATTTACTTCTAAATCATCTATATTTATTATTACACCACCATTATAATAATTGTTTTCTTTAGCATTTTCAATAGTAATAATAGGTGCATTATTATCTATTGTTAAATTCCAAGTAGTACTTCTATCAAATTTATCATATGCAACAATCTTATAAAATCCTTCATTACTTAAAACATAACCATTTTCTACTTCAGTAGTAGTATTATTAGTTTTATCTGTAACAACAATTTTATCTAAGCTAACATCATTTACATTAATTGTAACATCTGATTCCATTGTTTTATTTGCACCTTCAAATACTGGTGCATTTTTATCATAAATTAATGAATTAAATTGTGTATGATTAGGTTTAGTAATACTATCTCCAATATTACCTGCTAAATCAGTAAATCCACTAATTTCAAACGTAATTTCTCCTTCTGCTAATTCAGCCTCATCTTCAGGAATAGTATATTGAGCAATATATTCATATTTTTCACTACCATCACCATGTTTTGTGTCACCAGATCTCATAAATTTAGTTTCATCACCGTTTATTTTAAGCACAAAACTAGATTCATCAAGATTTTCTGGTATATATATTTGTTCATCTAATTCTATTAAAACACGAACAACATCACCATTAGTTATGTAATTGTAATCCCCATCTTTATATGGTGTATTGTTTAGTATAGCAACATATTTTGCAGTTGGTTTACTAATATCTAAAAATACTTTATGTCCATTTGTTACATCAGTAACATCATCAGTTTTATTTAAAACACAATCATATATGTCTGATACAGTAAATGTTATTTGACCATCAGTCATCTTAGTATCTTCTTTTATTTCATATAAAATTTTATAAGTAAATTCACCAGCATCATTTTCATTAACAATTACATCTTCACTATCTATAACGTATTCATTACCATTATTATGTAATGTAAATGTTGGAATAGAATTCAACTCTTCACTAAATCTAACATAAGCTTCAATAACATCACCTATTTTTGCATAATAAATTCCGCCTTCTTGCTCATTAGGATCTCCTGATACTAATATGTTAGACGCTTTAATGCTTGCAGGAGTTTTATCTATTGTAAATGTTATAACACTTTCACGTCCTACTCTATCAATTGCTTTAATAGTATATGTACCATCTTCTGTAAATGTATTTTCATACACAATTTTTTGATCAGTATAATTATCACTGTATTCTTCTAAAATTGTTTCATCACTACCAGATACACTTACAACACTCTTAAGACTTCCATCACTTATTTTTAAACTTACTGATTTATATGTACCATTATTTTTTATAGTTTTGTTATCTTCACCAATTAATCCAGTTCCAGTTATTACAGGATCTTGATTATCATGATATATACGCACTCTTTCGCTTTTATTCATTGCTTTATCATATACATATATATCATATATTGTATTGTCAGCATCAATATCTGGCAATGTATATGTATCTTCATACACTGTTTTCTCTTCTTTAGTCATTAAGTTTTTAATAGTCATATAATAGAAGTTAGTATCACTAGCTTCAATAGTTCCACCTTCAACTATTTTTCCATTATAAATATTTGAAAGACCTGGAATTGTTGTATCAATAACAAACTCAACACTACTTGTGTTAGTTGCTTTATCAACAACAGTTAATACATAACTACCATCTTCGCCTATTTCTTCACCCATATTATATGATATTTCTTCTCCATCTTTAATTAGTGTAATAGTATCGATATTATTTTCTATAATAGTTGGTATAACTTTAGAATTATAATATACTGTATCATCTACCACATTACTATTAGCTTCTATAGTTATTTCAGGTTTTGTTCTATCAATAGTAAAGTTTTTTGCAACAGTATTAAATGCACTATCAATTACTACTAATTCATAACTACCTTCATCCACTATTTTATCCCCACTATTATATTCTTTACCATTTAGTGTAGCATTAAATGAATTTTCATCACTAATAGTTAATACTACTTCATCCTTATTAGTAAACTCTTTATCAATTCCACTAACTATAGCAGGTGTAGTGTCATTTAAAATCTTTAAAACTGCATTTAAACGATTTAGTAAATCTGTTTTTATATCGCCATTTGTTAGTGCAGCAACAACATCAGATATTTTTTCATCACTATTATATTTTCTGGCGTCATTAATATCATCTATAGTTTTTGCATTATTCTTTTTGTCTTCAAGCGTTGCGACTAATCTTGTTGCGTCGATTATCTTTTGAACAGCTTCTAATCTATCATTTAAATCACTAGTTTCTTCATTATCTTCTAAATCATCAACTAGATCTTGTGCGCTATCAACATCACCTTGAGCTAATGTAGATTCTGCCTTTTCTACCGCTTTTAGGGCTTCATCATATTTATTTGAACTACTACTAACAACACTGCTTGTTGATCCTCTATTAATTGTAGAAGTATTATTAGTAACATTTCTATTATTTGTATCATCATTTATGTTATTATTTTGATTTGATTCATTATTTTCATCAGTGATACTATCTTCATCATCTTTCTTATCCTTGTCATCAGTTCTATCATCTACTTTTTCTTCTTGTCTTTCATCATCCTCAAACGTTTTTTCATTTTCACTAGGATTTGCAAAAGTAAATATTGTTAAACCTATTAGCAAGAATAATATGATACCAAATATAACTTTTTTATTCTTCATAATATTCCTCCCTTAACCATTATATGATAAACATATAAATTATGAACTATCATAGATATTAGATTTGCCCTATTAATCCAAAATCTATATAAATATTGTATCAAATTTTTCATAAAAATACACTATATATTATAAATTTAATAAAAAAAAGATAATTATATATTTTCGATATAAATAATTATCTTTATTTAATAAATTTAATCTTATTAAGCGGCCATATTCTTAAAAATACTTTCCCCTTAATATCATCTTTTTTTATAAGACCAATCTCTCTACTATCAAGTGAATCTCCTCTATTATCCCCCAAGACTAAATACATATTATCTGGAATAACGTCATACCCTAAATCTTTAATAGAAAAATCATCTGTGGCAACATCATCACTTAAAAAAGTCTCTTTATAACCTTGTCCATCAACATACAATCTATTATTTTTATATTCAATTTTTTCACCAGGCAAACCTATTACTCTTTTAATTAAATATTTAGTATCATCATATTTTAGTGCGACTATTTCATTTCGCTCGATATCAAAAAACCTATGACCTATTTTATTTAATAGTGCGACATCCCCATCATCAAGTGTTGGATTCATAGATGATCCTACAACTTGCTGTAATGAAACAACATACAAAAATATAATAATTACAATAACTGCTGTAATAACATATTTTAATATATCTAAAACAAACTCTTTAATATCTATCCAAAGCATAAGTGCCTCCTTTAGTTAAATTAATTATTTTCTTCACTACTTTGTGTTTGTTCGTTTGCTTGTGCTTTTTGCTCATCTTTTAATCTTGTAATCGTCTCTTTATTTGCATCAGTCCAGCATTTTGATGCATCATAATTAACAAACCCTATTAATTGCGCGACTAAACTTATAACAATTGGTACTAAGAAAAAAGCTATAGCCATCACTGTTCTTTTTATCATAATAGATCCAGATTTTTTAAATTCATTAGATACATCTCCAGATATAACTATTTTTAAAACATCTACACCCATCATTATAATAAGCACAATTGGAACAAATATACTTACTAAAGTAATTATTTGTTTTATAAAATAAAATACAGTTAAAACACTATAATGTTCACAAAATTTTATTGTTTCTCCTAATCCTTCCGTTTCTACTAAAAAATTTATAAGATTCATAATAACACCTCTAATCAAGATCAAATTCTTCTAATATTTTTTTATCAAATACTAAAGAAAATGTCAACTCTATTTTTTTTGTTGGATGCATAAATTGTATTTTATATGCATGTAACAAAACTCTATTTTTATATTTTATATTACCATATTTAATATCACCAATTATCGGATGAGAAATATTAGATAATTGTAATCTAATTTGATGAAATCTACCAGTATGTAATAAAATATGTACTAATGATGTATTAGTTTTAGAACTATACTTTATAATATCGTATTCTAATATAGCTATTTTTCCATTGTCTTTATTTGCAATAAAGGATATCTTTCTTTTCTCATCTTTTTTTATATAATTTTCTAATATCCCTTTATCATTATTAAATTTCCCTTTAGCTATACAAAGATATTCTTTCTTAAATGTCCTATTTCTAATTTGCTCGGATAATCGTGATGCCGCCTTACTTGTTTTCGCAAACACCATAACTCCGGAAACCATTCTATCTAATCTATGTACAAGCCCTAAATATACATTTCCTTTTTTATTATATTTTTCTTTCAAATATTTTTTAATAAGTGTAATCATATCTATATCTTTACTTCCATCACTTTGTGATAAAACGCCACTTCTTTTATTAACAACTATTATATGATTATCTTCATATAGTATATCATTTATATCTAACATTTACTTTCCCATCTTGCATATGATCCACACGATAAAACTTTACCATCACCTTGTATTATTCCAACTTCATCCACCGATATATTACCATCATGTTTATTTCCTATAGAATAATATAAAGCATTTTTCAAAACTTCCATAGGAAGTCCAGTCGTATAAGAATTAATTTGCAAAAATAAAGGATTATCACTTAATAAATTTTCGCATAATTCTAAAAGATAATATAAATTTTTTTCTATATTCCAAATCTCACCATTACTACCTCTTCCATATGATGGTGGATCCATTATTATAACATCATATTTATTACCTCTTCTAATTTCTCTTTTTACAAATTTTATAACATCATCTGCAATAAATCTAATATTTCTATCTTCAAGTGATGAAAGACGTACATTTTCTTTTGCCCACTCATTCATTCCTTTAGATGAATCAACATGTACAACACTCGCGCCTGCATATAAACAAGCAACACTCGCGCCACCAGTATACGCAAATAAGTTCAACACTTTTATCATTCTATTACTATTTTTTATTTTTTCAATATAATAATTCCAATTATATGCTTGCTCTGGAAATAATCCAGTATGTTTAAATCCCATAAGTCCAATTTTAAATCTCAAATCTTTATATTTTATAATAAAACTATCTGGAATATTGTTGTTATATTCCCAGTATCCTCCACCTTTATTATTTCTATGGTAATGTGCATCTATATTATTCCACAATTTATAATCTATATCTTTTTGCCATATAACTAAAGGATCAGGTCTCAATAATTTATATTTACCCCATAATTCTAATTTTTCACCATCATTTGTATCTAATAATTTGTAATCTAAAAAATCAGTAACATATTTCATTTATACACGTCCTTACCATACTAATTATAAATAAATAATTTAAAAAAGTCTATATATTTAGACTTTTTCTCCACAATAAATTTTTATATATTTTTCAACCTTTTTAGTATACCCCAACTTTTTTGCATATTCCCTTAATTTTTTTAAATCGCATATTTCGCTATCAAAATAATTTTTAAGCGCTACATAAAATAGCCTTTCATCAATTTTAGTATTTGATTTTATTATATCGCATACACTTCTTTCAACATTATATGCAACAACTTCATTACCTAAATTAGTTTTAATTTTAGTAAGTCCAAAATCATGTATATCATAACTTACATAATGTAATTTAATTTTTTCATCTCTTCTATCATCTGTATATTTAGAGTATACTGTAAAGTCAATATTTTTAGGTTCTTCATCTAAAAAACCATGATAATACATTGCTGTCAAATGTGAAACTATTGTTGGTGGATGTTTTATTTGGTATATATAACAAGCATCATTATCAATATCAGAAAGCTTATAAACCCCTATTCTTGCTCTTTCAATTATTCCTTTTTGTGTAAGTTTTGATAAATGCTCTCTTGAGATACCATTTTTTGCAGCTTCTTTTGTTGTAATAAATCCATTGTTTCGTTTCATAATATCAAGCAACTTATCTTTAATTGTTTTCCTTCCCATATTGCTTCACCTCTCGTTAACGCCCATATTATATCACAGACATATGGATTTTGCAAATAAAAAAGTAAAGTTTTTTTATAAATTGACTTTACTTTTTTATGATAATGTTGCTTTTATTCTTCTAACACCGGATGACACTGCTTCTTCTTTGATGATTTTGAATGTACCAAGTTCGCTAGTGTTTTTAACATGAGGTCCCCCACATATTTCTTTTGAGTAATTTCCTATAGAATATACTTTTACTATATCTCCGTATTTATTTGTGAATAATCCTATCGCACCACTTTTTTTAGCTTCATCTAAACTCATTTCACAAACATTAACATCTAAACCTTCTTTTATTTTCTCATTTACTATATTTTCTACTTTTTTCTTCTCATCATCAGTTAATTTTCTACCAAATGAAAAGTCAAACCTTAGTCTTTGCGAATTAATATTACTTCCCTTTTGGTTAACATCATCTCCTAATACATCTTTTAAAGCTTGATGTAATAAATGTGTTGCAGTATGATATTTTACATTTTCAATCGAATTATCAGCAAGTCCACCCTTAAATTTTTCTTTTGATCCTGCTTTTGATTTTTCTTGATGTTCTTTGAAAAACTTGCTAAAACCTTCCATATCTATATCAAAACCAATGTTTCTTGCTTCTTCTTCTGTCATTTCTGGTGGAAACCCATAAGTATCATATAATCTAAAAACAGTTTTACCGTTTATTTTATCAATACCTTGACTTTCTAATATATTACATATCTTATTAAATTCTTTTAAACCTTTTTCTAAAGTTTTAGAAAATTTTATAACCTCATCAAAAATTATATTTATTATTTTTTCACTATTTTCTAATTCATTATAATATTTTACATATTTATTTTGTATGATATTAGTAAAATCAGTTATAAATTGTTTATTAATATCTAAATTTATATGTTTAGATATTCTTACTAATCTTCTTATAATTCTTCTTAAAATATAACCTTGATCTGTATTAGATGGATATAAACCCTCACTAGCAAGCATTATTGCAGCTTTCATGTGATCAGCAACTATTCTAATATTTTTCTTATTATCTTCATATGATAAATTAGTATAATCCTCAATCAATTTTATCAAATCTATCCAAATGGATGATAAATAATTATCATTTACACCTTCTAATATCGCAGTAATTCTTTCTACACCCATTCCAGTATCTATATTTTTTTGTTCTAATTTAGTATATCCATCCTCATCATGATAATATTCCATAAATACATTATTCCAAATTTCAACCCATCTATCATCTTCTGGATTAAACTTTTGTGGAATTTCATCATCACTTCTAAAATAAAATATTTCTGTATCAGGTCCAGCAGGTCCTATATTAGTCATATTTGGCCACCAATTACTATCTGAATCTAAATATGCTATCCTATCTTTATCTATTCCCATTTCCATCCAATAATTCGCACTATCACAATCTTTATCTACAAAATCATTTCCTTTAAATACTGTAACAGCTAATCGCTCAAGAGGTATATTAAAATGCTTAGTTAATAAATCAAAACTATATTTAATTGATTCTTTTTTAAAATAATCACCTAAACTCCAATTCCCTAACATTTCAAAAAATGTATGATGTGTAGAATCTCCAACTTCATCTATATCAGTTAATCTAAAACATTTTTGAACATCGCATAATCTTTTCCCTTGTGGATGTTTCTCTCCTAGTAAATATGGAACTAATGGTTGAATACCTGTACTATTAAATAAACAAGTGGGATCATTTTCTGGAATTAACGGTGCGGATGGTATTATAACATGTCCATTTTCTTTAAAATAATTTAAATATATATCTTTAACATTTACTGTCATTTAATATCACTCCACTCTAAAAAATCATCTACTTTATTACTTAAATTGGTTAAATCCCCATCGTTTTTAATAACATAATCATACTTATCAAATTTATCTAAACCAACTTCTGTCAAATGCATCTTTTGTTTATCACTTAATTCACTTACAAAATTGGGTCTTTCTATTTTTAGTGTTATTACATTTTTAAAATGCTTTTTAATTTCATTTATTTCAAGTTCTAATCTTATATCATCTATTATAAATATATCAAAATAATGTTTCATTATATCAATGTCTTCTATTGTTCTATTTATAAATAGTTTTTCTTTCCCTAATTTTTTTCTAATTATTTCTGTACCTAGCTCTTGTAATAATTCTCGTGGTTTATTTTCATCACTACCATCCCATCCAAAATATGTTTTAACATAATTTTTTAAGGTTGATACAAGTTGTATTTGTACTATTTTTTTGTTTTTTACTTTTTCTTTTAAAAAGGATGCAAATGTCGATTTACCACTTCTTGCTTTACCACATAATAATAATATGATTGGCTCTCTATCTTCTATATATTCATACATATACAAATCACTCCTTAAATTTAAAAATACTATATCATAATTTAATTTATATCTCAAGTCTATGATTATTTTTATTAACTATTTTATTAGATATAATACTAAATAAATTAAATATGAATAATGATAATATAAATAAAATTAAAATAAATATTAATATATTGAATGGTATAAATGCTAATGAGAATAAATCTTTAAAAAATAATATACATATTAAAAATGTAGATGATAATAGTATAAATAATATAGTTTTTAATTTATTAAAAGGTCTACATAAAGTATATAAAAATGTAAACGCTGTAAAGGCTGTTAATACAACACAAATTGTAGACATCAACTTATAATTTAATCCAAATATATTAGATAACACTATAACTAATAATATATCTGATACTATAGTAAGCGAAGTCGCTAAAGATCTTTTTAATACATTAGGTAAAAATGCACCAACCGCTTTAGTTTTAGTATTTTCTAAAGCTAAAATAAATGATGGTATACCTATAGTTAACACACTAATAAGTGTTAATTGTATAGGAATAAATGGATATTGTTTATCTAAAAACAAGAATATAATAGTTAAAAATAATGAATACAATGTTTTAACTAAAAATAATGATGCACTTCTTTCTAAATTAAAAATTTGTTTTCTTCCTATTTTTATTATTTGT
>CALVSV010000100.1 GCA_944359595.1 uncultured Bacilli bacterium | reverse complement strand
ATGTATTAATAGCTTGTAAATCAACCTGTTGAGTGGCGTATTGAACTTGAGCATTATTTGCTTTTTGGTTAACTAAAATATCGATACTAGAATTGTATTTAGGTTCAATAAATAAGAATACACATCCTAAAGATATTATTAAGCCCAACACTGTCCAGATAATAACAGACACTATATTTTTCTTTAAAGTACCTATTAAACGTCCAACATCAATGATCATCTCATCATCTTTTTTGTTCATAATCTTCTCCCATAAATAAGCTTAGTTATACAGTCTATGATAATTTATCATAAAGCTATATAAAAAATCAATAACTTCAAAAGTTAAATTCCATTACATTTTCTTTAAATATTTCACTGAAATTCCAACTACTATACCTTTATTTCATATACTTTTGAATTTATTTCTAGTAATTATTCCTCCATTTACTACTATCTCTTAAGATAAGCAGGTAGTTAGATTTTTCCTTAATATTACATTCAACCAGTAGCTCTATCCTCTATTAAAAGCAATCTTTATAAAAATAATTTTAACTACCAAGATGCTAACTTTCATGGTAAACAAAATTTCTAAATAGATACATTCTTACACTACTTAATAATAATTCTCCATACTCTAATTTCCAATTTAACCGTTTCTATATAAATCCATTAATATCACTGAAAATTCAGTACTTATGTAATATACATGTTACAGATAAAACTCTCTATCAATAACGATTACCTATCATTTCATTAAAAAGTTTCCCCCAAACTTTCCAGTTATTTTGTTCTTTATACAATTTTCGTGCTCCAATACTAAGATCCCCTAACAGCTTCATGTCAATCCATTTTTCAATTTCCTTAGCATAATCATCGGCACTAGCTTCTAGCGGAAGTCTTTTCCCATTTATATCATTTTTTACGTAATCTGCTACCCCACCTGTATCTACAGAAAGTGACGGTACTCCAAAAGCAGACGCCTCGTTAAAAACGATACCTGCACATTCTGCTCTAGTTGGTAATAGTAATATATTTGCCTTTTCCCATGCATCTAAATACTTCCTATAATCTTTTTTATCTTCTTTGTCCAAAAACCCCAAATAATTTACAAAATTAAGCTCTTTTACTCTGTTATCTAAGTTTTTAATCCCTACTATTGTCAATTCTACATCATAACCATCTTTTATCAGTTTTTTACATGCATTTACTGCAATTTCTCCACCTTTTCTCTTCCAGTCAACACCTGAAAAAATAATACTTATTTTTTCATTCTTTCTAAAACCATTACCTACCTTTTCCATATCTGTGTATGATAAATTTGCTCCAAATGGTAAAACTTTCGCTTTAGAACTATCTATTTTATATTCTTTAATTGCTGAATTTCTAGCCCAATTCGATGCATATATATTCATACTAGCATTCTCAGCAGCTTGTGATTCTAATTTTTTTGCTTCGTTTGCAGCTCTTTCAGTAAAATTAAACCAATAGTAATTTAACATCAAAGGAACTGTTCCATCTGTATAATAAATTATTGGAGTTTTTGTCTTTAAATTCGCAACTATATCTACCTGTCCCGGTATAAAAATTATGTCATAATTTTCTAACTTTTCACGAATTGTTTTTACTTTTAACCAACCAGATAATCTAGAGTGTGTAACCGATCCATTTCCGTAAATTAATTTATAAATAATTTTATTGTAAATCCTTAAAAATAAGTTTTTATTATCATACTGTATCCATTCAACTGTATGCCCTGCTAATTCTAGTGCTTCTCTAGTACTATAATATGTGCCTGACCAGCTTTTTTTATCTATAAATGGATTAGTTGGAGAAATATATCCTATTTTCATACCCATCTTATCAACCTCTAATATCACTTAATTATCTAATACCAAACACTTTTTTTTCTTCATTTTTAAAAAACTTCCCTGTCAATAAAATAAACGGTGAATACCATATCCATATAAATTGCGGATCGAACATGCTATGGATAGATATAGCAATTAGTACTGTAGATAAAAATATATTCTTACTTTTTGTACTTTTATACAAGGTATATGTATACAACATCAAAATGCATACCGTAAATATTAAACCATTTACAACAAGGCTTTGAATATATGAACTATCAATGTAATTATACTGATTAATCCAGTTACTATTTTTCACTATAAAATCAACCTTTTGTCCAAATAAAGATACACCATAATTCCGCAGTCCTTCTGCACCTAATCTCATTCTATTATTTGTTAATTTGTCAAAAAGTATATATAATTCACTTGGAGAATAGAACATTATCCATAACAATATTATTGGATTAATAATAAAAGCTCCTGTGAAAAATTTTTCTGTTGAAGCTATTATTTTATGAAATTTATAAACATACTTATTTAATAGTATTATTAATAATACTATATTAGTTAAATAAAATGGACTAGTTGTTTTTGTGGAATTATATATATATACATTTAAAAACATTATTAAAAGTATTTCTATAATTTTTAGTTTTTTATTTCTAACAACTACATACGCACAAACTAAATAAAAAAGTATTTGACTTGCGTAACTTACATAACTAAAACCTAAGCTATCTCTTAATCTTCCCTGATAACTATATATACTAGCTATTAACCCTAATTTATTCAATGTAAGAACCCCTATTAATACTAGGCTACTTGAAAATACAAATGTTTTTAATATACTGATATAGTCTACATTTCTAGCAGCTACAACAAATAACATAGAAGTGAATAATACATACCCATACGAATTTTTGGATATTATCCAAGATATAATAATAAAGATAAACTCAAAAATCAGTTTATTTTCCATTATATATGGCTTAATGGCATTATATTTTGAAATTTCCATTAATTCTTTAACTAATAATAGTCCTATTGCAAAAGCTATTATTAGATTATTAAATAGTCTATTTCCATTATTTAATACTGTTAATGTAATTTCAAAATATATCGAGAAAATAAAGAATGCTATGCAAAACAATAAACTATTTATCGAGATTTTTAATTGCAACTTACACTCCTCCTATAATTAATAATTCGGATCAAGTACTTTTCCTCTTTTTCCTCGTATACCATCAAACCATGCTTTGATTATAATATAAAAATTATTTTTGAAGTGCCTTCTTCTTAATGATATTACTAACAAATGTAACATTAATAAATGAGGACTTAGTAACTTGACTTTCCACGTTTCCCCATATTTTTTATCAAATAAAATATTATTTCTAATTGAATAATATTCTCTCCAATTATACGGTTTATCTATATTAGTAGTTTTTTTTGCTAATTCTCTATGCAATACAGCTGTAGTAACATATGCTATTTTTGAATATTTCCTTAATCTTCTAGCATAATCTGTGTCATCAAAAAATATAAAATAACTACTATCTGGTATACCGACTTTATCTATAATTTTTTTAGACACTAGCGGTCCTTCGAAAGTCATATCTTCAACCCAATATATTTCTTCATTGTATGGTCTACTCTGAAATGTTTTTCTTAAAGTCGTCCAAAATTTTTTATAATTCTTCATATCAATACCTGTACATATTCTATCGCTATAGTTTTCATCATCTCTACTTGGAATTGCTACATCTATTTTCTCACTTCTTATTTTGGACATTAATTTTTCTAAGCAATCTTCTTCAGGACCTACATCATCGTCCATAATCCATACATAATCTACATCTATTTTTCTTACTAATTCTATTACTTTAGAAAATCCTCCCGCTCCTCCTATATTTAAATCATTCTTATAATATAATCTTTTATCTTCCTTTTCTCTATCAGTAAAGTTTTTATATCCTATATCTTCCAAATATTCCTTTGTTCCGTCTGTACTGTCATTATCAAATATTAATATACTCTCTATTTTTTCTGTTTGTTTTTCTAACTTACTTAATAAATTACTTAGTAATTTTAATCTATTATATGTTACTATCACAACACCTATCTTACTACCACTACTTACTTCCATCTATTTATCCCCTTTATCTTATCCATAAATTTGTCTAAAATAATTATTTGTCTGTACATTCCTATTCTTAACATTTTTCTAAAAATAATATGCCTCAATCCTAATAATTTATCATGTCTTTTATCTGAAAAAGCATTACTATATCCAAATTTTTTAGCTATTTTTTTCAATTCCATTCCAGCTTTTTTAGACGTTATCTCTCTTTTTATATACAGAGGACCATAATATCTATCCACTAACATTAAAAATCCTAATATCTTTAACTTGTTTTCTACCTTCTGTAATTCCTTATAGTTAGTAGCTTCTTTGTATTTTTTAAATAGTTCATTAGTTCTTTCTCTGTATTTTAATTCCCCAGTTAATATTTTTTCATTGTAATATTGTAAAGTGTGAGAATCCTGAACATTATAAAACTTCATATTACTTATTACAGCACTAGTAGCTTTATCAATAGTTTTATACAAGAATAAAGCATCTTCTGATATAACTAAATCCGTATCATATAGGATACCATTCTCTAGCAACAATTCTTTCTTAAAAAACTTTGAACCTGGTCTGGTATTTCCTCTATCTCGATTTACATATTTATATAAATATATTTTTTTATTATCATCCAAAACATTATAATTTATATTTTTTTCTAGCTCAGAATCCGTTATTATCAAATCTGCTTCTATATTAGATAATTTACTAAATTTACTTGTAAAATTACATTCAAAAGTATCATCACTATCTATAAAAGTAATATACTCTCCTCTAGCTTTGCTTATGCCAAAGTTTCTAGCGTTACTTACACCATAGTGATTTAACTTAAATATTTTAATATAATTCAATTTATTTTCGTACTTTTCTGCAATTTCTAGTGTCTTATCTGTCGAACCATCATCAATTAACAATACTTCTATATCATTTGAATCTACCATTTCTTTTACACTATCCAATGTTCTTTCTAAATACGATTCCGAATTGTATATTGGCATAACAAAAGTTAGTTTGATTTTATTCTTCACAATTTCTTACCTTTCAAATTCAGACTTTTTATCAAATAATTCTTCAAATGAATTATTTAATTTTTTTTGGATATCTTTTTCGTTTTCAATATTAAATCCGTCATTTATACACATAATTTTATATTTGCCTGACGTAATTAAATTCCATAAATTATCATCTGCATTATCTAAACTAAACAACTTTCCCATCCTGCCATCTCTTATCGAATAATTACCACTTGCAATTAGCCAATATTTAAATAACCAAAGATTAGTATCTGTTTTAGATCTAAACTTATTTTTTGAAGTAGTCTTCATGGCTGTTTTTTCAATATCCCATATTTTCTCAATTGTTGATTTAAGTACAGGAAATACTAAATGGTCTTCATAAAAGCCAAAGAAAAACTTAGAATGAACGTACAGTATTGATCTACTTAAATTTTTAATTCCTTGTTTATATGAAAATATCTTTGCTTTTTTTATAATTTCTTTTTTCGAAAAATAATTATTAATTATTTCCATATCATTAACTTGAAAGTTTGCTGTTCCATATCTTTCCGGTACAATTGGATTTATAGCAGCTTTATATTTAGGTAATCCGTCACTATTAAAAAAATCGTCTGGTTTTACTGTCGATGTAAGATAAGTATCATCATTAAAAATCACAAAATGCTCAGACAATCCCTTTATTCTATGAATATTTGCCTCTATAGCATTTGAATTAAAAGTAGGCAAATATTCACCAGGAATAAAATCCCTATGATCAACTACAGTTAATTTAGTAGACTTAGTAGATAACCACGTTGGTACTTGATTATCAGTTACCAAATAAATATGATTTACCCAAGGTGCAAATTTTTCTACTCCTCTAAACCAATACTTAAATGTTCCCCAATCTCTATAAGCTTTCTGGGAACTCATACTTTTTTTATAAGATCCAGCTTGCGTAGAATACTGATTTTTCTTCGCAATCCAGCTAGGATCACTGCCATCTACCCATGTTACAACAAAATCGATAGGAAAATTCATATTTATCCTCCTTTATATTTCTATTTTCCATATTTACGAAAATATCTTTTTACTTCTAACTTGAATTCTATACTGTGGATTAAACTAGAAAAGTTTAATATTTTTTTACATCTTTCCTTATTTTTTCTCTGTCTATATTCAATATAATCTTCCCCAACGGAATTATACATACTCAAAGCATCTATATCTTTAAATATAAATTTATTAGGAACAATATAAAATTTTTCTCCAACTTCATTATTATATTCCATATTTCTTTTTTGAAGATGTATGTAAATATATTCTCTTTTCCTATCCTCAAAGACTCTATAAATTTTCCCTTTATCATAATAAAAATAATTATTTTCATTTGGATAATCATATGCTACAGTAAAATGCTTTATACTTGGAGTTATATCCGCTATTAATTTTTTATGTTTTGGATATGCAGTTAATACATCATTGTCTATTGAAATAACACCTA